>JANXSG010000039.1 GCA_025352825.1 Chthonomonadaceae bacterium
CAATAAACTCATAGTTGTGTGTATTGCGCCCATGTCCACTCTGCCACATATTAAAATCGAGCCATTCTGCATTATGAAAATACTGCGCCGAGGTCTGCCCGCCGCATGGATGGAGAGTGCGAAGGTGGTTACCCCCATCTCCTGCATGCAGCCCTTTAGCCATATTGCTCAAAATTTGGCGATGCATGTCGTTCTCGACGGTACGATCCCCACCTAGAATCCAAATGATCGGGCTATCTTTGTATCTATTCCCTAAAAACTGACCATAGTGATGGGCGTTTTCTGGTGTGAATATTTCTGGCCCAGCTCCCCATGCCTTGTGCCATTTATCGCCCCAGGTTGGCAGCATCCCGATGCGCAGCCCCAATTCTTCGGCTTTCTTGACTACATAATCCACATGCTGAAAGTACATTTCGTTGGGCTTTGTTGGGTCGTTGTGGTGCAGTGGGAGATGTCCCTCCGGCGTTGAAACCGTAAGCCCGTCCACTTCCGCAAGAACCACGGCCTGAATCACTGTAAACTTTTTCGCGGCCCTGTCACGCAGATATATCTCACTGTCCGCCTTACTGAGCCTGTGAAACAGCTCCCAGGCTGTGTCACCCAGATAGAAAAATGGCTTGCCATCTTCGTACTGTAAAAATCTTTTGTTATCACTCACACTCAGTTTTCTCATCGTTTTCCCTTCGAAACGCGATATATCAAATTTCTATCTCGTGATACTTGCAACACTTGCTCGCAGGTTTTCCTCTTCGAAAACCTTCTTCCAATCTGGCTGGAAAATCTGGGTTTTCGCATCTGAAATCGCCTTTTTACAGCCTGCGGAGAACTCCCACGTTGTTTCATTAAACAGTATTGCCAGTTCAATGTTGATATGCCCCATCAGGAAATCCTTTGCTGCTTCAAATGGCACTCCTCGCGACACGGCTTCATCCATTGCTTCACGAATCACACTGAGGCAGGTGGCCGTGACCGTCTCGGAAAGTACAGGCTCGAGAATAGCCATCTGTTCTACGGTCACACGGTGAGAACGCAAAATGGGTTGAAACAGTTTTTTGCACACATTCTCACCTTTGCTATAGTCTTCCTCCGGACCTTGCATCAGTGCACATACAATGGCTTGTTTGGCGAGGTTACTCCCAAAAAAGTCTCTGCGAGCCTCCCATTCGGTCTCGTCGTTAAAAACAGGAGGGTGCGCCGGATGAGTTACAAAGTAAGAGATATCTTCGCGTTTGGGAAGCTTTCCTCCATAAGGCGCTGCGGGATCAAGGCATATCAGCATGGCTCCACTTTTCATGAGTGGAACCACATTTTGAGCGATGACACCGATCAGCGCATCTGGAACGGCCAGCAGGACGATATCTGCTTCCTGAAGAGCCTCTGCCTGCGGAGTCGGATTGATACCGCGTTCATTTAGTTTTGCAATGCCTTTCTCTCCTGTCTCCACGTAGAGAAGATGGTAGTCAGAATCGTGCTGAAGTGCATTACATGCGCGCGTGCCCATGTTGCCTCCAGCGCCAAATATTGCTAATGAAGTCATGCTATGCGCTCCTTAACTATTCCGTTCCTCGTCTGATAGTTTCAAAAAGATCGTTATTGCCAACCTGTCCGCCCTTGAATAGTATTTCCATACCCTGGATGTTCTTGTTCTGTGAATAGACTCTGCATAGCGGAGAGCCTGGAGCCACGGGGGCTATCATCTCCAGAGCATGGATGCCGAAAGATCTGGCGACATATCCAGAAGTATCACCGCCCGTTACCACAGCCCTGCTGACATTTACTGATGAAAGAATGTCTTTCATTAAATGGCCAAGAGCTGTCCCGATAATTCTACCACTCGCACCTCGGTTCAAACTATTCCCAAATTTTTGTTTTAACACTTGATCTGTTTTCAATATTCTCAGATCATCTGGCCCAAGAGCGGTATGTAGAATAACGCTTCTGCCGCGATCTAGGGCGTTTTTAACCTGCAGAATGCAAAGATCTCTTTTTGGACAATTTTGATCTTCGATATGAAGTGTTTCAAAATCAAGTGGAATCGATAAGAATCCCTTCATTTCTGCAGCTTCAATCTGCCTCTTGGTGACAGGAGAACAGCTGCCAGATACCACCAGAATCTTATCTGTCGCTGTAAATGTCGGTCTTGGTGGAGCAGCAGATATCAATCCAGACTGACGCCAGTAGACGGTGAGTGCATACTCCACTCCGGAAGAGCCGGGAATGAACAAGGGAGTCGCCGGATCACTCCTATCTGAAAAAAGTTTGCCAATAATGGGCATATGAGAATCTGAGAGAATGTCTATAAGAACTATTTCCGCGCCTTCAGAAATGAGCTTGTTCAGTTCATGCGCCACCTCAGCCGCACATTTGTCAAACACTCGAATATCTAAAAGCCCAATTTTTCTTTTCGTCTGTTTCTGAAGATGAACGAGCAGATCACTCTCCTGCATCGGAGTGACCGGATGATTCAGCATGGAAGGATGCCGATCGAGCCTGTAGACACCGCTCTCACCGCCTGAGCGAGCAAACAAATTGCCAAACACCTGGTACCTGCCAAGTGCAGGCGCGCCCACTAGAAGCAAGGCAGCCTTACTCTCAAACGTCTCCAGCCCCAAGTTTATAGCACAGCCAATACTCCCTATCTCCGGTGAAGAGTCGAAAGTGGAGCAGATTTTATAGTGCATAATAGGTGCGTTCAGCTCTTTTAGCGATTTGAATATGGGCTTGAGTTCGCAACGCATCTCATCAGGAGTGAGCGATCTGCTGATACCAGCCACACCAGCCGCATGAATTCCCGGATATCGGGCTAACTCATCAGGGCTTGGAGGTGAAAGAAACAGTACTGTCCGCAGCCCAGCGAGTGCAAGCACTTCCATGACATCCGTCGATCCGGTAAAATCGTCGCCGTAGAATGTGAGGAGCAGCCTGTCATCTCGGATCATTCCATAACCCTCAGAATTGGCCCTTTATCAAACTTCTCGATTGACTGCCGGAGTTCTATATGCGTGTGTGAATACTCTTCTATTGAGATTCCCTGCACTGCTGCTTCCCACGCCTGACGAATGGAGGTGATTCCCGCAGCGGGGCCACCAGGATGCGCCATTACTCCACCGCCTGCCAGATACATTACATCGATTGAGCGCGTGCGCCGATAGGTCTCCACCGCCTGCCCGCCCCACTGGCCAGAAGAGATCACCGGGACAATCGCCTGCTGTCCCAGATGTGGCGCAAGGCATGCTTCAATTGATTTCACAACAGAATCATCTGGCTCCCAGAATTTGTTCTGCAGCCCGTTCACGTGCAGATGGTCTACTCCCGCAAGGCGCCATAGTTTTTGGTATGCAGGAAAGGCTATCCCAAGATGGGGTGATCGTGTGAGCATCCCCCAGCCATTTCTATGCCCATGTATGGGAAGCGCACAGCTTTTACGCAGATGTGCCACGGCGGGCAGACCCATACTGTTGATACTTACCATGACACAAGTGCCCCCTGCCTGCACCACCGTATCGTGATTCCGCATCATACTGTCGATGTCATCAGAAATATTGAAACAATACATCACTTTTTTGCCGGTGCGCTCTGCATTTTCATTGATGACTCGCATAATGGCTTCCACGCGTTTCTCAAAAGGTGAATGTGGCGGGTTCGCCATGAGTTCATCGTCTTTTATCACATCGATTCCCGCTTCGGCAAGCTGGCTGACCATTACAGCAGTCTGCTCAGGAGAGAGTCCGACGCTGGGTTTGATGATCGTGCCAACCAGAGGCCGATCATAGACATTTGAAAGTTTTCTCGTGCCGGGTATGCCAAACTGCGGCCCAGGATACTTATTCGCAAACGCCAATGGCAGCTCAAGATCGAGGAGGCGCAGTCCGGAGAATTCGCTAAGTTCAAAAAGATTACCTGTGACAGTTGCCGTTACTGTCGAGAGTGAAGTGCCCACACTTGCCAGTGGAAAAGCGATCTGCAATTCGGCTCTATTAAAAAGTAGAGGAACAGGAGCGCCTTTAGGGATTCGCACTCCTGGCAAGCCTGGCGTTGTTGACGAATCCAGCGGAGTGATTTTAACCACTTTGGCCCGAAACTGCTCCCGCAGCTCATCCGTTTCGCCAGGGATACGCAGAAAGGTTCCTGTGGACTGTTCTCCTGCAAGTGTTTCCGCCGCCTGTTCAAGTGGGAAGGGCGTTTCTATGTGATAAGTCGCTAAAATCTGTTCTGAACTCATGGCTTTATCGTCTTAAATGTAGCGCTGTTTTCCGCAGCTTGATATGCACCAAAAACCAGTTCGAGTGTTTTCAGATTATCCTCGCCAGAAGTCTCTGGAGTAAGTCCATTTTGCAGGCATTCGATCCAGTGCCTGTTGATATTCACCACACTATCTTCTACCACAGCCATTTTAGGCTTCGACCAGGGATGAATCGAGGGAGAAGCATCAATTTTCTGAACACCGCTTCTGGTCGTAAGTGTGATCTGAAAGTCTTCTGAAAGTACTGCGGAGCCATCACTCCCCTCCAGATGCACCAGAGTTTGTGGAAAGATATCTCTTTCTAGATGTGAATAGTAGCTGATTTCAACGATGCTTGCTGCTCCGGAACGCATTTTCAAGAGCATAGTGGCCACATCTTCCCCCACTACTTTCGGGTTCACGCTGCTGGTAATTGCATTCAATTGCTCTGCATCGCCAAGAAAGAATCTGGCTAAATCGAGGATGTGTACCCCCAGATCGTAGATAATGAACTGCTTGTCTGTGGCTAAATAGGGCTGGTCTTTATAGAGATCGTGCTCATTTCTGAAAACCAGCCTGCCAAAAAACAGCTCTCCAATCTGTGCTGAAGCTTTTTTGAGCGCCTGCATTGGTGTCTGCCATCGAAAATTCTCGTGAATCATGAAAGGGATATTTGCGTTCGTGCACGCATCGACCATACTCCTGGCATCATTTAGTGAAGGAGCCATCGGTTTCTGGCAGATCACTGGAACCCTGTATTTGGCAGCCAGCTCTACTAACGGGCGATGTGATGCTGGGCCAGTCACAATATCAACGAAGTCCAGTCCCGCAGTGGAGAGCATCTCTTCGGCGCTTGTATAACAGTCTGGCACGTTGAAATCGGATTGAAATGTACAGCACTTGTCTGGGTCAGCATCACATACCGCTGTAATATCGGCTCTAGGCAGCATATTCCAGGCTTGCATGTGGCTTCGAGCAAAAAAACCGCAGCCAATCAAACCGCCTTTAAGTTCACTCACTACTTATCACTCCTATATCCAAGCGCACAACAGCGTATGGAGTTAGAACCAACTCTCTATTCTCAATTTTGGATAGATCGACTTTTACAGAAGAATTTCGAAATGCTTTCGGATTTTGGCGTGCAAGTTCGATAGTCTCATCGGAAAGCGTTCTCACGGTTGAGACAGCCAATTTTTCATTGCTATACTTTTCGGAAAACTCAAGATTTACCTTCTGTTCTTGGGATGTGAGGTTTGCAATAAGAGCCACATTCTGAACCACTCCCATCTCAAGTACTGCGATTTTAAGACGGTTCGTCGAACACGATTTCCTCACGATACCACCAGACATCTCGCGAAGATCGGCAAGAATATGTGCTACGGGATAAAACTCACCGGGTTTCGAATTGAACAGACCGGGATACTCAGTACCCGAAGAATGCTCCATCACTCCTTCACACCCTGCTATTTTGAAATAAGTAAGGCTGTATGCTCCGGCTACGATGAGATTCTTGAGGCTGGCCACTGTCCAAGCGGCCGTAAACAGTTCCCGCTGCCGTGTATCGGCGGAATCAGGCAGTTTGTGCGCTGATAGATTTGTTTCGACGGATGTTGCATCTGGGTTACCGCGTGGTTTAAGTGTAATCGGCGAAACGACTATATTCTTCGGTCGCGCCATTACTTTCGCAGATTTCACTGCGTCGAACTGCCCCTCGCAGTTCTCCATGAGCGTGTCGTTATCAAAAGCATGAACTTGCGGGTTTAGCGAGAACGTTACCGTATTGGCACCCGAAATATCGGGGAACTCCCGATTCAACTCCGCAAAGCTGGCGTCGGTACCAACTGTAAACTCAGCATCTGGAACTACACTCCTTAAGAGTTCCTTTGCTTCGGATAGATATTCAGAAGGTGAGGTATTACTATCCTCAGAAAATACCAAGAAGCGAATTACCAGAAGTTTCAGCCGCTCCAGATGTTCTGAAAAAATCTGAAGTTCATTCCGATAGTCTTGAGATAGGAATAGGGCGATCTCCAACCCGCGTTTCAGTTCAGAACTAAGTGACGACGCTCATATAAAATCTTCAAGATAGCCTGTTATACTCAGATGCAGATCGACGCGCAGATGATTTATCCCTACTATCTTGAGATTTTCAATATCCTGCTGATCTAGAACTCGCTCTGAAATACATAACCCGATAGGCGGAACATCCGATAGGAATTTATCTCCCAATAAGACGGATATTCTATCATCTATTTCAGGCGCAGCCAGCGGGTCTGGAACGCTGCCGATAAGGGAAAGTGTCACCGACTGAGAAACAGTATCTCCGATTTTGACTGGTACCGGATAGGGCAGTGCGAGCGGCGTGGAGTATGTTTTGTAGGAGGCATCTGTCCAGTTTCTCTGATCCTCCATCTCAAAAATATCCCCTTCAAATTCTACCTCTGCATCAAGATCGGGCAGAATACCCCACCGCAGAGTATGGATATCAAAAAAAAGCTGGTGCGCAGAAATCATTTCCGGGAAAATCCCAGACTGCTTTTCACCTGTGCTATATGTCACAAGGCACTCGCTTCCTGATGTATTTTCAATCGGGTGCAGCACACAGATACCGATGCGATTCCGCATAAACTCCGAATTCGATACGCCTTCAACGGAATAGACAATATGCCCCTCATTACTGCCAGAAATTCTGATCTGCCAGGCATAATCGATCTCTTTCGTTCGGACGCTCAGGTGGCAAATTAAATGAAAGCTGTCCGGATTACTTTCCAATTCCAACGCATTAAGAGTCATCTCTGGCCGCAGCCAATTATGATCCCGAACAGCCACATAGATACCACGCAAAATCTCTCTATCTTTCAGGCAGATATTTCTGAGAAATGCTGTGTTTTGATCAAACTTCATTCGAAGCGGGCCTGCCGATAGCTCGATCAGTTTATCCGTAGGAATATCACCCATGATATCTGTATCCTCTATTTCTCAAATCCAAACTCGATCTCGTTTGCCCAGTGTTCCACCCAGTCACAGTGAAAGGATATGTTTCGGCGGGCCACACTTCTATCCCTGCTCAGTTCCATACAACCGCCGCCGTGATTGTCGTTCACTCGAAACGAGAACTTAATATTTTGCCCAGTATCCATCCGTTTTTTTACATCCTGAAGTTCAGACCAGGGTATTGCGCACTCAACCAGCAGCGTATTACCGTCACGCTTAATAACAAGTTTGCCGTCCTTAACAGGCCCATCTTTTGGAGAGGCTCCCTGCCGAGGGTAAAACTGCTTATGCGGCATCCCAGGCACTTCCAGCCGCCATATCTCCACACCGCCCCCATATTTTGCGGCTATAGGGTTCAAGGCATATTCGTAGTCTGTATCCTTATAAGAAATGAAGCCTGGCATGGTTCCAGGAGAAGTTGGGTAGTAAGGTTTATCTTTTGAGTCCAGGACATTGAAAGCAATTTGAATGTTATCGTGCCCAGGGAAATTACCGCTTGGCAGTTCGGGATCCATGCGGTAGGTGTACTGCCGTACACCTTCCGGCCAATCCAGTTCTTTGGGAGTTTCCGTATCGCTATCCCGCATCGGAGCAATTCCGGGATTTGTAATGCGTTTCACATACGATTTCTTAGGATAGAAGAATTCGTTCTCGTCCCGAGTTTCGAAACGTACCATACCTGCATCTGGCGTGCTGTCCGCCACTTTTGCCGCGAAGTAGAAGTAATCCGAATCGTAGGCAAGGTAGCCCGCGGCAAACCCCGCCTTCACGCCCGTATCGAACGATTTAAACGGGAACCATGCCGACTCTGTAAGGCTAGGCGAGGATGACTCCGGGCTTACAATAGTCTGTGGCGGTACATCTTTCCAGTCGCGTAGGTCACCATCTACAGTGATGCTCTTCTTCGCAATCACACAGACATGCATCTCTTCATGATGGACAACGATGATCCCATTTCCCGGATCGAACCTAAACTCTAGAGGATAAGTGTTGTTGGCGACTGCAGTTCCCGCCGTCACCTTCACCGCGATTTCTCTGGTCTCATTCGCTTTAAAGGTGAGGTGCTTTGGGTAATCGAGAGTGAGTTTGCCAAGTGTTACCACGACTTTTCCGCTCACAGGCCGATTTAGTATATTCGTAAGGGTGAGTCGAAGGGCGGGCTTGTTTTCGATACGTTTAGTAAGGTCGTGCGCAACCGTGGCCAGTGGTTCGATGCCATCCACGCGCGCTCTCATTACTGCTTCAATCAGTTTCGCAAAAGAGCCTGGTTTACCATTCCCGCGAAGGAAGAAGCCTCTTCCATCCAGAGGAACAACGATATGCGAGCCTTTAGCCTGAACAGGATTACCATAAAAGTCGAACAGGCTGTACGAACTGCTGCCGGAGAGGCTCAATGAAGCACCGCTAAGTACTTCATATTTCGCCAGCGACTGTTGAAGTGATTTACGCTCTTTTTCTGTCGCACCCTGCGGTAGAGCGACAATGCGTGCGAGAATCGCAGCTTTGTCTGCCACTTCGTTAAGCCCGCGAGCCGTGCGGAACCAGACATTATCCGCGCCAAACTCTTCGCCGAGGTCGCCCACCACAACCAGTGTCCCATCTTCGGTGTCCGGCTTTTTATTTTCCGAGGTCAGCCCCTCAAACTCCATGACCCAGGGCAGTCCGTTCTGGAAGAGCAGATGTTTGAAGTTTCGCTCACCGATGAAGTGCTGCGCCGCTCCGATCGAGGCGGCCACGGGCCAGACAGTCACCTGAGAAACTCGTTTTGATTTCCCGTCTGGCTGACGCACATCGTATTCGAAATCTTCCGCAATGTTACCTCCAAAGATACCCATTGCCCTATCGTATCCAGCGGCGCGATTGGCTGCAATCACTGCAGCGACCCGATCATCTGTATTAGCGACCCAGCTCTCCGTGTCCCAAATTTTGACTCTTCCATTTGGCCCTATGCGGTTTACCCATTTCTTATAGTTCGAGTGGGGCGAGAGACCCTGATAGTGAATACTGCAGAAGTCGAACCACTTCAAGAAATCGTCGGTTCCATCACCGAAAAGTTTGTCCAGTGCATTTGTTGAGGAATCACACCCCCCTATCAGCACATCCACTCCATCCTCTTTCCTTGCCT
Organism: Chthonomonadaceae bacterium; assembly: GCA_025352825.1. GTDB lineage: Bacteria > Armatimonadota > Chthonomonadetes > Chthonomonadales > Chthonomonadaceae > JANXSG01. The sequence goes on from JANXSG010000039.1 coordinate 9,342, forward strand.
GATCAACCCCCATCGCCATATGTGTGTAGATCTCTCTGTAGCGCATCATATCCGCACCCCAGCCGGAGATAGAGATGCCTTCCCAGGGCTCGTTCCAAAGCGAGAAGGCGTTTAATGGACCTTTTGGCCAGCCATAGTCCGCAGCGAACTTTCGAGTGAACCTCTGGAAATCATCATCATAAGAAGGGAGCCAGGCAAGATCGAACTTTGTATCTTTCATGACTCCTTTATCATCGAGCCAGGGACGAGGGCGTCCCAGCGGCTGATTCGGGTGGAAATAGTCGCCTCCGCCGATCATGAAAAGCACCGCAATATTTGCGTCCTGAAAGGCTTTTAGCTTTTTACCTTCATTCGCATACCACTCCGCGAAGTCATTGTCTGAAGTTGGCTTATATCCTATACCGTATCTTATAGCTTGAACACCAAGTCGCTTCAAAACGTTCAAGTTGATATCGTCAAGACAAAATTTCGGGTACTGGATTCGTTTTGCCGAGGCTGGAAATGTACGCACCACACTCGTGATGAAGTGTCTTCCGAGCGGGCCAAGGTCGGCCACAAACGCGTACGCCCCATATCGCGCTGGCAGTTTAGGGGAGATCGTGATATTTTGGAACCCCTTTGCGGGAATATTGAGATCGATTGAAAGAGGTGTGAGATCGGCAATTTTGAACACAGTAGGAACCCAGACATCCCCTGGCTTGCCTTTCGTGCCATACGCGATGATATCTATTTTGCCAGTTTTAGGTAGAGGTGAAGTCCCGATATTTACAAACTGGAGTGTGAATTTCGGCTGTTCGCCAGGGAATAGAATGTTGCCAGAAACTGAACTTTCAATAGGAACGACTCGGTAATTTAATGATCCCTCGTCTTTACTGACACCAAAGGTTTTCTGAAAGTCTGTCATACTTCGGCCGGTCACCATCTGCGCGGAAGAAGGTATGAGCGAAATTTTTGATAGCAGCGTCACAATTATCAATACTTTAATGGAATCTCTCATGAACTTCTCCCGCATACATGAATCGAATATTTGACACCACTCATTTTTTGTGTTCGAAACTTGCAACCATTGTATTGAACATATTCATATCGGGCATCTCCCCAGAAGCACTTAATGAGGATATTAGCGAATCTAGTTCATGTCTGGCAGCAGTATTTGTAGAATCTAACGTGAGGACATGCTGATACACGCTGATAGCTCTCGCATTCTCTTTGCCCTTGGCGCATAGTCGGGCTAGAGTTAACTGCCTGTTTATGTCTTTTGGATTATCCCGAGCCTTCTCTTCGGCGAGAGATCGTGCAATAAACGAATCCTGAAGCCGCTTATTCTCCGCCATTGCCTGTTTTGCTCTTACTGGATTACCATTTCGCTGACATGCGCGAGCAAGCCAGTACCAGACACTTGCAGTGCCAGGAGATAGTGCTACAGACCGTTCGAAAAGTGAAACGGCTTCATTGGGATTTCCTCGACTGTAGGCAACGCGACCCAACCCTAACAGGACATACGGATCCTCAGGCATCTTCTGAAGAGCCAGTTTAAATACCGCATCAGCTTCCAAAATACGTGCTGGTGTTGGCAGATAATTGAGCAGAAACATTGCAAATTTTGCTTTGATATCCGGGTTGTCTGGTGCTAATGAAATTGCCTCACGAAACAGCTTCTCGGCATCGGAAGAGCGCTCGGTTTCGTGGAGCATTTCTGCGTAATCTGCCAGAAGAACTGGATTAGTGCGATCCAATTTCACGGCTTTTCCGAGAGCTTCTGCGGCCATGCTGCTGCTATTCGGGCGATCGCGACATGCAAGTCCGAGCGCATACCACAAAGCAGAGTTGGCAGGCTCAGCTTCAGTCGCTTTCTGTAAATGCTGAACAGCCTGAGATGAGAATCCGGACATATTCAGATATTTTGCTATATGAAACTGTGCCAACGCCAGGCTGGGATTGAGCCGTACAGCGGCATTCAAGAAGGGAAATGCTTCCCCCTGCTTCCCCATTCCAATGAGAGTTAGCCCCGCTCCCTGGAATGCAGATGCGTT
>JANXSG010000075.1 GCA_025352825.1 Chthonomonadaceae bacterium
CCTGCGGCATGCTGCTGAAAAACAGGCTGAGTTCCTGCAGATATTCGATGCTCCCAGTGTGACAGAGTGCTATGAACGTAAACCGAGTGTACTTCCTCAGCAGGCGCTTGCGCTTGCGAATAGTACCCTTGCTCAGACACAGGCTCGCGATCTTGCGGACGCACTGCAGACGAGTGCGGGTAGAGATGCAGGTAAGTTCGTGAGCCAGGTATTTCTGCAAATTCTCTCTCGCCGGCCAACTCCAGAAGAGAGAGCGATCTGTATTCAGTTTCTATTCGAGCAGGCTGCAAGAATACGAGGTCAGCACACGCTGAAAACTGCGTCGGTCGGTGTAAGTGTACCTAACAAACAGTCTTCTGATCCCGATCTGCGTGCCAGAGAGAATCTCGTCCTGGTGCTTTTCAATCACAACGATTTTGTAACCATTCGCTGAGATATCTTGCCCAACTCCTTAATAAAAATATTGTGAGTATTCAGCATAATCAGATTACAGTCACGTCCATCGGTAGAAATATCGAAATACATATTAATGCCCAATTTAAGTGAGGATAAAATAGCCGCAAAAAAGCACAAAATGCGCAATAAAGCTACTGCATGTATATATTTGCAAATTTATTGTGCCTAAAAATGCTGGATAGCTTTTTTTGTGCTTTTTTGTGGCTAATAATTTGTCTTATGGTTTACCAAGTCTACATCTTCAATGATTCGAAAGTGAAGTATCACTATAGTCGGGTATTGCGGGCATATTAAAAGCTGAAAAGCCCGAAATGCAGGATGAAAATTATGATAAATAATAGTGTAAAATGTTCCGGAGTGACACGTCGTGCTTTCCTGGAGGATACTGGCATGGGCTTCACTGGCCTGGCGCTCGGTGCAATGCTGTTTCAGGATGGTACCGCACAGGCAGATAGTGAAGAAATAGCCAAATCGGGCAAGAGCGGGATGACTCCTAAAGCAAAATCGGTTATATGGATTTTTCTGTGTGGTGGAGTCAGCCATACCGAAAGCTTCGATATTAAAACTGAGCTGAATAAGTACGCAGGAAAATCCATCGAAGAAACACCCTATAAAGATGTACTGGACCCTAAGCGAGTCAACTCAAATATCGTCTCGGGAAATCCCGTTCATGGCAACCGCAAGAAAATTATGCCGCTCCAGACCGCCTATAAACCGTATGGCAAAAGCGGGCTAGTTGTTGGGGACTGGTTCAAGAATATTGGGGAGTGCGCCGATGACATTGCTGTCATTCGTTCGCTCTGGACACTAGATAACGATCACGGAGCTCAGCTTACGTTCCAGACTGGCCGGCACGTGCGTGAAGGAGCACATCCCACACTTGGTTCCTGGGTGAGTTACGGACTGGGTTCCCTTAATGAGAGTCTGCCTAAATTTGTTGTGCTGGGAACGCCAACCGGAGACTGCTGCGGTGGCGCCTGGACTTACGGCGCTTCTTATCTTGGTCCGGAGTTTGGTGGAGTCCGCCTGGGGGCAGACCCGAAGAAACCTATTCCATTCCTATCACCTCCCCCTGATTCGATGTCTGCTGAAGAACAGAAGGAGAATTTCAGCCTGATCGGCAGGCTTAACCGTCTGGCCGGGGTAGACTATCCCGACGATAAGAATCTGAGAGCCCGCATAAAATCATACGAACTTGCGTTTCAAATGCAGACCGCGGTTCCCGAAACGCTGCAGCTTGATAAAGAGAGCGAAGCAACTCGCAAAATGTATGGTCTGGATCAACCAATTACGAAGAGTTTTGGGGAGCAGTGCCTGGCAGCACGCAGACTTGTGGAACGAGGCGTACGGTTTATACAGGTTTTTCATGGCGGAGGAGGCGGTGGAGCCTGGGATGCACACTCCGATATTAAAATTAATCACACCGATCTATCGACTCAGATCGACAAACCGATCGCTGGCCTGCTCAAAGACCTCAAACAGCGAGGGCTGCTCAAAGACACCATTGTTGTATTTGGAACAGAGTTTGGCAGATCTCCTGGTGCGCAAGATACCGGGCGTGATCACCATCCCCAGGGTTTTTGCGCCTGGATGGCAGGCGGTGGAATCAAAGGCGGAGTGACGCACGGATCAACCGACGAACTCGGTTTTCATGCCGTTGAAAATCGACACTATGTCACAGACATACACGCTACGGTCATGAATCTTATGGGGCTGGATTCACACAAGCTCGAAGTACCGGGCCGGAAACGCCTGGCAATCGATCATGGCCTTCCCATCAGTGAGATTATTGCGTAGGATTGAGGTAATTTTAGAGTACTGAAATGGGAGCATTCATGCTAAATCTGAATATGCGAAAGCAGGTACGATCAGAATCGTCAGCCACCGAGTGGGTTTCATCAGAAACAACACGAGGGTTTGAACCGATTCGTGTGGCTTTGTTGCTCTGTGATATGTGGAATACGCACTGGTGCGTTAACTCTGCGAATCGAGTGAGTGAAATGGCTCCTGTCATGAACAGAGCGGTCAATAACGCACGGAATCTAGGTATGCAAATTATACACGCTCCTTCCGACGCCATGAAATATTATGCTGATTACCCGCAGCGACTCACCATTCTCGATATGTCTCAAATCGCACCCCCTCCCGAAAAAATACTCCCGAAGGAACCCCCACTGCCCATCGACGATTCTGATGGAGGCTGCGATACGCCGATCGAGCTCCAAATTAAAACTCCCGATACCAGTGTATGGACAAGGCAGCATCCCGAAATCGAAATTTTTGAAAACGATGTTATCTCAGACTCCGGTAAAGAGGTCTACTCGCTACTCAAGCTGAAAGGAATCGGTCTGCTGCTGATCATGGGTGTCCATACGAATATGTGTGTACTGGGCCGCTCTTTTGGAATTCGCCAGATGCTGCGTTGGGGAGTGGAGTGCGCACTGGTTCGGGATATGACAGATACGATGTATAATCCTGCGATGCGGCCGTTCGTATCACACTTCGAAGGGACGAGGCTGGTAGTGGAGCACATCGAGAGATACTGCTGCCCCACACTTCTGAGCAGCGATTTCTCTGGAGAAACGCCGTTCCAATTTGATGGAAATTACCTGGCATGATATTGGTTATGGCATAAAGTCCAACGGAACCATTACTTTCAGAGCTGCCTTTTCAATGCCAAAATCCATTGGAGTACGACGATTACTCTCGCCATCGATTGTAATTCGAATGGGATGAGGGGTTGAGATAGTTCCTGACGTCGTCCAGAATACGGGCACATTATCTAAATCTACCTGATGCCCTCCAGGCAGACTCAGAGCGAAACGAAATAGATCCCATCTCGAAGTCCCCTCCAGAACATAGATTATCAGCTCACCGTCAACGATGGACGCATCCGGAGCGATGGGGAATGGGCCGGCATATTTGCCATTACCTATCACCACCTGCAAGGTTCGAAAAGTATACTCCCCCTCCGGCAAGCTCAATTTCACTTGAAAATGTTTCACGATAGCCAGCGCTTTCACAAGCGCAAAAAGATACGCAAATATCCCCCATGTATGCTTTGTTTTATGATCTAACTGGAGCGCAATTTGGGTGGTTAGCCCGATGGTGGCTACATTGAGAAAATAGTCATTTCCAGCCCTGCCCACATCGATTAAGCACTCTTGACCATGAACAATCACCTCACAAGCACTCTCAACGTTTGGTTCAATTCCTAGATCTCGTGCAAACGAATTACCTGTCCCAAAAGGTAGTACTCCGAGTGTGCTTTTTGAGCCAATCAGAACCTTTGCAACGCTGCTCAGAGTGCCGTCTCCACCACCAATGATGATCAGTCGGACGCCTTCTGCAACCGCCTTGTTCGCTTCAAATAGCAGTTGATTTTCTTTTTGGCATTTCACAGCAGCTTTCAAATGAAGGCCTTTTTGTTCAAGGACTTCTTTAGCAGAATCAAACCAGTCATTGCCTCTTCGTGCTCTTAAGTTTACCAGAAGTACAGCTTCGTTCGTCTCCGACATTGTTGTTCACCCGTTTTAAAATTTATAAGTACTATTTTGTCTTCGCGTATGATCGCCGGAACAAATATTTCAACAGCCAGTTGCAGAAAGAAATATTCTATTGATTCTGGCATATTTTAGTTGGATAAGGTTTTATTAATATAACGATGATCTATGATCTGGTACAATAGGAGTAGCGTACAAATTGTTTGTCCGGAGGCAATCATAATGTCTGTTCAGCCTTATTTAGAAATTCACCTTCATCTGGTGAACGGAAATATTCATAAGTTCACTCAGAATGATCCTTCACAGGCCGAACTGATCTTGAGTCAGTTCAATCTGAAACTATTCGCTCTGCCTAGCCTGATTATCTATGGTGACAAAAAAGTTGTCACCTATCAGGGCTCTTCGCTGCTCGGTGTTACCATTATCATGAAGGAACTCCGAGAGGATGTGCTGCAGGTAAACGAGAACCCGAAAATAACGATCAAAGAGATCACCCAGGAAAATTATATCACCCTACACAGCAAATTAAAAACTGCTGTTGAGGGCGAACCCTTGATCATTCTGAATGAAATTGAGTTTGTTTCCGGTAAACGGCTCTGGCTGGAAGGTCATATTCCTCACGCTGCCGTGGGAATACATATGCGCCAGCTTATCCACAACTGGTTCCAAATTAAAAGTCTGCTTTGCCATAGTTTGAACGGTGGATTAACCATCTGGAGCAGAGCGCACATGTTGAGCTGCACTCTTTCACC
>JANXSG010000145.1 GCA_025352825.1 Chthonomonadaceae bacterium
AGCCCAACTACATGTTTTATGATAGCATTTAAGAGTGAGAGAGTCAACGATAATTCAATGTCCGAATTTTTGTTCGTCTGTTTTATATTGAGATGGTTTGGTATCGTATTTTTTGCTTGACAACATTCCTTCTATCTGATATAATTAGATGTTCAACAAGCTTTATTTTAACATTTTACTACACATTGATGTTAAACACATCACAATTCTAACATCAGGGTGGTGTTAGATATTCCTCATGACATCCGTTTATTTCTTGTATGATGTCCCAGATTTGACCATGCCGTAATTTCTTGATGTCCATGCTGTAACCACTCTTGCCTAAAATTCCTGAGCAATATCAACAGCATCAGCTTATAGGAGATCACTATGAAATGCTTTACCAGTAACGTCTTCCTTGTAATTGCTTCCCTGCTCGTGATGAGTTATCCAGTGAAAGCTCAAACCTATATTACTTACGACCCCAGTCTGGGTACATTACCGGAGCAGCAGAATTTAGTTCGAGTAGACAATGGTCTTGCGACAAATCCATCTATAGCAGGTAACATATTTTTCCAAGACACTACCAACAACTTAGGCGCACGTCAATGGTGGTATTCTACAGCAGATTTCAACAGTATGCCAATCAATTTCATTGACGGTTTCACGATGGAAATTAATCTTTGGGTCATTTCGTCTGGGTATAACCCTAATATTGGTAATGGCAACCGTCGAGCAGGATATGAAGTAGGATCCTTAGATAATCAGGGGCGTTATCTGAGTATAAATATTACTAGTACCGGGATCTGGCTGGACTACTCCAGTAACAGTACTGCAAATGGCGGGACAGTCTTCACTCCCTTTGACAGCACCACAGGCTTCAACAACTATAGGTTGATCTCACAGGGAAATACAGCAACTCTATATATCAACGGATCGCTTTTTCTTACTACACCGTTGGGAGGTATAGTGGATTCTGGGCCTTCAGGCGCATTCTTTGGAGAAAACACCGCCGCTGAAGGAAGTCAGACACAGTTGAGTTTGTTTCGATTCTCCTCCTCAGCTGTTCCATTCCCGACGTCCATCACGCTCAGTCCGAACCCTGTTACAGGGGGTGTTTCTGGCACTGGAACCGTTGCACTAGCCTTTGCGCCTGCTGTTAATACCACCGTAGCACTATCAAGTTCGAATCCAGCAGTAACAGTTCCAGCGAGTGTGAATGTTTCTGCTGGAAGCACAACAGCATCCTTTAACTTTGCGTCAACTGCTGTTTTAGCAGATACTCCTGTAATTGTTTCATCCAGTTTAAATCAAATGACGAAACAGTCGTCTATTATAGTCACGCCAGAAAAATTAGTGAGTATTAAAGTGTCTCCTATAAGCGTGGTCGGAGGCAAATCTGCTGCAGGTACAATCAGTCTCTCTACGCTCGCACCGACGGGTGGATATACGGTAGCATTAATCAGTGCTAATAGTGACATTGTTTCCGTCCCTTCCAGTGTAACTGTTCCTGCTGGTTCAAAAATAGTCAAATTCCCAATTTCTACGTATCCAACGAACGAGAACGCGAATATAGCGATTTCAGCTTCATTTGGAGGATCGACCAAAAGCGCAAGTCTTACCGTCGCGCCGCCAAATATTCTCTCTGTTACCCTTAAACCAAATCCTGTCGTCGGTGGAAATAGTGTCATAGGCACGGTGAAACTTACGGGAATAGCCCCATCGGCAGGTGTTTTTGTTAACCTCACTAGTTCTGTTCCATCCATTGCTTCTGTACCAGCAAGTATTAGCGCACCCGCGGGTGCTACTTCTATCAGCTTCACCATCACGACTATTCCTGTGAGTACCAACGTCACAATCGAAATAAATGCCCAGTGCAATGGAGTTTCTAAATCAGCAAACCTCACAGTAAAACCGCCAGTTATCTCGTCGCTCAAATTACTTCCCTCCATAGTAAAAGGCGGAGTTCAGAACAGCACAGGTACCGTAACGCTGACCGGAATTGCGCCAGTTGGAGATATGGTAGTAACTCTCTCCAGCAGTGATGTAACTGCAGCGACTGTTCCCGCCACAGTGACGGTTCCTGCAGGAAGCAAGACAGCGACCTTCCCGATCACCAGCCAGACAGTAATTATCCAGAAAAAGCCGATCGTCTCGGCTACTACGGGCTTGATTAGCAAATTAGCCACTCTCACTGTCAATCCCTGAAATTCAAATACTGCACACAACCGCCCTCCCGAAGATTTAGGAGGGCGGTTGTGTGCAGTATGTTTCTCATACGATATGCTCTGCAAACTATAATTCAGGTTGACAATTAGAACTCTTTGAAGGTAATATCTCGTACAGAATACCCCTATACTACTTAAAGAGATCTCCCGCCGGCAGGTATACAGCGCACCTGTTTGTGACGGGTTCCCCAGGAGAGCAGTTTGGCAGACGATATTATTCCTACTAATCCGGAAAACCCTAACGGCGAAAGCGCGTTAATGCTCATCGATATTGAACATGAACTTCGTCGATCCTATCTCGGTTATGCAGTCTCTACTCTTATTTCCCGTGCGCTCCCTGATATTCGTGATGGATTCAAACCTGTACAACGGCGCATACTCTTTGCAATGCGCGATCTTGGAGTCGGCCCTGGTTCCGCAAGAGTCAAATCGGCTAAAGTAGTCGGCGAATGCATGGGTAACTACCATCCTCATGGCGACGCTGCACTCTATGGCACTCTGGTTCGAATGGCGCAGGAATTCAGTTTGCGCTACCCCATGATCGATCCTCAAGGTAACTTCGGAAGCATAGACGGCGACTCACCTGCGGCAATGCGATACACCGAGTGCCGGATGACTCCGATCGCACTTGAGATGCTGGAAGATATCGAACGCGACACTGTAGATTGGATGCCGAACTACGATCAGTCTCGCCGAGAACCGACTGTACTGCCCGGGAAATTTCCTAACTTCATCTGCAACGGCGGAGAAGGCATCGCAGTCGGAATGAGCACCAGCGTTCCGCCACATAATCTGCGTGAAATAGTTGATGCCAGTATGTACCTGCTGGATCATCCGGATGCTACTGCAGACGAAATATGCAAGTTCGTGCCTGGGCCAGACTTCCCTACACGCGCACTTATTCTTGGCACAAGAGGCGCTCAGGAAGCGTATCGCACCGGTCGTGGCAAAGTCACCATGCAGGCGCAGCTGCAGATAGAACCATTGGAAAACGGTAAGAATTCGATCGTAGTAACAGAGCTCCCCTACCAGGTCAACAAACGACGCCTGATTGAACATATTGCCGATCTTGTTCGCCATAAAAAAGTGGACGGTATCACCGATATCAACGACTTCAGTGATAAACATGGTATGCGCATCGTTATCGATCTCCGTCGAGACGTCATCCCAAAACGCATCGTGAACTTCCTGCTCAAGCATACTGCGCTGCGGCTTACCTTTGGCATCATCATGCTGGCGCTGGTCAATAATCAGCCGCGTCTGCTCACTCTTCCACAGGTGCTCGCACTCTATATACAGCATCGAAAAGAGGTGGTTGTTCGTCGTACGCGCTACGAACTCGGCCGTGCAAGACAAGCGGCACACATTCGCGAAGGACTGCAGATTGCTCTGCGTTTCCTGGATGAAATCATCGCGCTTATTCGCGCTGCCCCCAGCAGTGAAGTCGCTAGAACTCAGATGGTATCACGATTCGGTTTAACTCAGATTCAGGCAAATGCCATTTTGGATATGCAGCTGCGACAGATTGCTCAGCTCGAACAGCAGAAAATTGAAGATGAGTTCAAGAATCTTCTCCGCCAAATCGCATTTTTGGAAGACATACTCGTCACTCCTGCTAGAGTTATCAGCATAGTGAAAGATGAGATGAAAGCTCTGCGCGATAAGTTTGGCGATGAACGACGTACTAGTATCCTTGCGATGGAAGCAGATGATATAACCGAAGACGATTTAGTGCCTGAAGAGAAAACCCTGGTCACTATTTCGCGAGATGGATACATCAAACGTGTCCCCCTGGATACTTATCGAACGCAGAGGCGTGGTGGAAGAGGAGTGCAGGCAGCGAACCTTAAAGAAGAGGACTTGCTCGCGCATCTATTCATGGCAACCACCACCCACTACATTCTCTTTTTCACGGATAGAGGCAGGGTATATCGGCTAAAAGTGTACGAAATCCCACCCACCTCTCGCCAGGCACGTGGGCAGCACATCAACAACTTCATTCAAGTTGAACCAGGAGATAAAATCACCGCTATTCTTCCTATGAAGGATATGAGCGGTGGTGGTTTTCTGCTTCTCGCGACCGAAAATGGCGAAGTCAAGCGCACCCCACTTACCGAATTTGCCAACCTTCGCGTGAATGGTAAAAAATGTTTTGATATAGAAGGTGGTGACAGCCTAAACTGGGTCAAACACACGGACGGCGATCAAGAAGTCATCATGATTTCTCAGAATGGAATGTCGATACGCTTCAAAGAGACAGATATCACTGCGCGAAGTAACACCGCAGGAGGTGTGCGTGGCATGGAACTCCGTGATCCTAAGACGAAATTATTGAGAGACAAAATCGTAGCCATGGATCTTGTTAGCCCAACCAGTCAGCTTCTAGTAGCGAGTGAAAAGGGATTTGGAAAGCGAACTGATCTGTCCCTCTATCGTGAACAGTCGAGAGGTGGGCGTGGTGTCACCACCATGAACGTAACTCCTAAAACTGGGCCGATAGTCGATGCAGTGGTGGTGGAACCAGAAGACAAGCTGATGGTTCTTACTCAGAGCGGGGTAGCAATCCGAATGGAGATTGGCGGTATTCGTTCTACTGGCAGAAGTACGCAAGGCGTCAAGCTGATAAATTTGGACAAAGGAGATCAGGTTGCTACCATTGAACGCCTGGTAGATACAGAATCAATTGAGGCAGAAGTGGAAGCAGAACCCATAGTCCAACGTGAACTGGATCTCACTGTACTGGCAGAGTCTGAAATTGATGAAACAGAAGTTGATCGTTCCGTCGATGAAGATGAAGAGTAAAGAGCGAGTTTTGCCTAACCTCCCGACCCCCTTCTCTGCACACGCAAACGATAAAGCTGTTTGCATTAGGGGAGGGGGAGAATCAACGATAAAGATTCTTCCTTCCCTCCAAGGTATGAGGAAATCAGGGAAGGGGGTCAGGAAGTTAGGCAAAAATATTTGTTTATTCCTAACCTTGATTTGCATTCTCCTCCCCCACTCCATCAAAGCGGATGTAAACAGTAGAGTAGTTGGCAGAGGTGTTACCTTCATACAACAAATCGACACCAACCCTGTCCCGCTCATCATAAATATTTTAAAAATTGATCTGACGACTCCTGGAGTTAAAATAAGGTGCGGCCAGGCAAGAGATATGGTCACCACTTTTGGCCCATCCAATGGCCGGGAAGCGGTGCACTCTATCGCTCTGAGAAATAATGCTGTTGCGGCTATAAATGCAGACTTTTTCCCTTATACTGGTGATCCTCTTGGCCTTGCCATCCGCGATGGTGAATTGCTAAGCGAACCTACTGAGTATCGCGCATGTTTGGGAATTGGCCCGCAAGGTGTGCTCATAGATATGCTTCTTTTTCTCGGATCATGCGAACTTGCAGACGGCTTCAAAATAGATATCGACGGCATCAACAGAATTCCATCACCTAATGAAGTAACCATACTTGCTCCATCATTTGCACAAATTCCAAATGTTAGCAGAGACTGCACAGTCATCACCCTCCGAGAAGTTAACCTTCCCCTCAAGATTTCTACCCAACATCAGGGAGTTGTTGAATCCATATCCCATGTTCACGCTAATCAGCCTATGCCACTATGCCCGTCTAATGGGGTATTGATAGCCGTTAATGGAACTACCTCGAATGGCATATCAGCACGCATTAAACTGAATGAAGTTATCAAAATCCGATTAGATTTGTCCGAAAATTCATCTGTGCCTGTACGAGGCAAGTATCCCGGACGAAGTGCATTCGTTAGAAACTCAATGCCAAAAACTGTTTGGAAAGACGTTTTACAGGCAGTAGGCGGCGGCCCATGGCTGATTAAAAATGGAGATATTATCTCCGATGGAGCAGAAGAAGACTTTCCTAAAATGGAATTTATTGAGAAGCGCCACCCTCGATCGGCAGCTGGTGTCACTCGTGATGGGACACTGCTGCTGGTAACCATCGATGGACGCCGAGAATGGAGTGCGGGATGTACTCTTGCCGAACTTTCGGCCATTATGAAAGGGCTTGGGGCTGTGAAAGCACTAAACCTGGATGGGGGTGGATCGACAACCATGTTTGTTGGAAATGGTGTCGTTAACGCTCCGTCGGATGGCAGAGAACGGCCTGTTGCCGATACACTTTTAGTATATGCGGACAGACTGCCCAATGCTGCATCAGAACAGATTTCATCGGCAGCATCTCTGTCAAACGGTATCACTGTCGTCGCAGGGGAGAGCATTCCTTTATCGGTAATCGATATGGATGGAAAAACATTTGATCCGAATAAGTTAATCTGGGGAACCGAAGATGGCCTTGGCTTCGTAACTCAAAAGGGTGTTTTTCGTTCATTTCATTCTGGTCGTAGTTTTGTAATTTCTTCGGCAGCCGGGCAGCCCTTCCGGATCCCGGTGAGTGTCACCGCTGCTGCGCCTGAAATCATAAAAGCATCCCTAGAAAATGTACCAAATAATCCGCCTGATAGAAATATGCTGCATGTTTCAGTTCAGGATCGATATGGGAATATCGTAAGCGGAGCCGAAGTACGCATACATGTCATAGGTGGCGATTCTATACCTCCACTAGTGACGAATGGTAACGGATCTGTTGAAGTTGAAATAGTATGGGATGTAGAGCCAGGAAAGCGCTCTCTGCGATTAGAACTGAGCAACGGCCATTTTCTCGTGCTGAAGAAATAATATCCCCTCCCGCCACATGGGGGTGAATGATTGCGTGACAATCTCATTTAAAGTATAATAGGAATATGATGGCAAAAAAAATATCCAATGCACTGATTTTACTTCTTTCGCTCTTCGGAGGAGCTATTGCTCTTTGGCTGACCATTGGCCACTATAACCATGGTATGGCGCCTCCGTGTGCTGCCGCTGGGGGCGGATGTGAGGCAGTACTGACGAGTTCTTATTCGCATATTGGCCCAATCCCTAGCGCACTCTTAGGATTCGGAATGTATGTCACCATCTTTATTCTTGCTTTGAAACGAAGAGCGGCACTATCTGTTCCGCCTATTTTTGCGGCTGGTGAAGACGCTTTGCCTCCACAAAATCCAGCTATAGTTCAGACCGGTAAATTAATTTTTGGTATCTCTTTGCTGGGCATGGCAGTATCGATGTGGCTGCAGTACACAGCTCTATTCACGCTCATAAGTTTTTGCCCATGGTGCTTTACTTCAGCATGCACTATAACTATCATATTTCTGCTGGCAGTAATAGATTTCCTAACCGACACAAGCCAGCTCACTGGAGAGCAGAAAATGCTTGCAGGTGTTCTCGGGTTTATAGTTATTCTTTTTGGTTTCATGCTCTATCCTCAAACGATGGAGCAATATGCAAAAACTCTGTCACCTATCCGACTCCCCGTAGAGATCGATGAACCAGGTAAGATGCGCCCAACTGTCATATCCGCTACAATGGATACTAAAGGTGATCCAAAAGCCCCTTTTACAGTGGTTAAATTTGCGGACTATATGTGCCCAGCTTGTAAAGAATCAGCGCCGTTGATGGATCAGATGGTGAATCGTATGCCAAATGTCAAATTTGCGTTCAGAAATTTTCCTCTGGAAAAGCACCCGTGGGCTCACTCAGCAGCAATGGCTGCAGAAGCTGCTGCACGCCAGGGTAAATTCTGGGAAATGCACGATGCCATCTATAAGCATCAATCGGATATGGAAACGGCACAATTCAAAAGAGACGATTTTATACCTATCGCTCAAGAAATCGGGTTGGACATGGATAAGTTTGAAAAGGACTGGACCGACCCTGCCATAAAAGCTAAAGTGAATGCAGACATTAAAGATGCAAACACACTTGGCGTCAATATCACTCCTACCTTTTTCTTTGTTTCGGATAAAAGAGTATGGAAATTTACCGGCGTCAAAGATCTCATGATAGCGCTTCAGGATAAAAATCATAAGATGTGGCATTAGTCAATTACGGAGTAATATTTCCTTGAACTATCTTAAAGTAGTTACCCATACCAGTGGGCTGATCCGACTATCACTGTGCATTTTTTTGCTCTGCTTACTCTCTATGAATTCTGCAGTCATGAGTAGTGCCTCTGAAGAACTTATTTGGGCAACTGGAAGAGTATTCTCCGCAGATAAAAGGCCACTTAGCGGAGCTACAGTTGCAATTTACGACGACTCGAACAAAGTTGTGGATTTTGCTAAGACGGATAACAATGGTTTCTACGCGATTGCAGTACCAAAACGAGTAATGCATCTAGATAGACGCAGCAAAAGTTTCATAACGGATGTGGTAGGTGGGATAGGTCACTTCATTGGTGGTGCGGCGGGATTTGTAGCTAATCCAGTGCGGGCTGGAGTAAGAGTAGCTACGTCTGCTGAAGCCGCTGCCTTTGCCGATCCTATTACGAAAGGTGGGATAGCAATAGGGGGCGCTGTTGCAGACCAGGTTCTATTTGCAGTAGCACCACATGAAAAGAAGACTCCGTTTGAGGATCGTAAACAGCCGGGCGCAATGCTTATTAAGGTAGTTCGGCCAGGCAGTACCGATTTGGTGGGTGTTGGCAGAATTTACTGGATTCAACAGGAAACTTACAAAGCTGGCGGAAAACAGGATCGTACACTTGCAGCCTGGCTTGATCCGATTGAACTTTCAAAGTTGGATTCTGAAAAGAACTCTACAATAGATACTTC
Source organism: Chthonomonadaceae bacterium (assembly GCA_025352825.1). Taxonomy (GTDB): domain Bacteria; phylum Armatimonadota; class Chthonomonadetes; order Chthonomonadales; family Chthonomonadaceae; genus JANXSG01. The sequence goes on from JANXSG010000145.1 coordinate 8,883, forward strand.
CTATCTCCGTTTTACTGCCGCAAGATTAGAACCAAGTATCGTTCAGCCGGGCCAAAAAGTACGCATACACGCAAAAATGATTATTCCTCCTACGCCAGAGGTACTATTCGTTGTTGTAGCCCGAAACAGTCGTACGGGTGAAAAATGGGAGCTTCGGCCCGCTGGAAATGGCATCTTCGAGGGCGAAATTGAAGTTAGTAAAAATTTTCCACATAACGATCAGATAATCAGTATAATCGCATACGCAGGCCATCGGCAGCACCCAGGCCGACGAGAAGATGCAGAACATGCAATTGAATCCGCGCATTTGTGGGATCCAAAAAAACCATTCCTCTACGATCCTCTTCTAGTAGTCAGCCGAAACAGAGCTGATCTTACTCTTACAGTTCTTGCGGCCCGAAGATGATTGAAACTCCACATTTAACCTCATCTCGATGTGGATAATAGTGTGAGATAGATACAAAGCTCAGAAGAGCAGTCTACATATTTTGGCATGACCGTCCTTTAATGCGATGCCGAAGGAATGTGATATAATCTATGTGTGATGGGAAAGTTGGGTTTATGAAAGTGAACAATAGATACGTGGCAGCACAAGGTGGCGTCAAAGATTATGCGATAAAATATTATTAGTTCGTTGCAGGAGCTTATTACGGGACATGCACGGTTTACCAAGGATCAAATAGTTGATAAGGGCATTGAAATATATAACCGACAGCTTCGTAGCAAACTGGAATCGGAAAACATCGGCAAATTCCTAATCATCGATATAGAAACCGGCGATTATGAAATGGATGACGATGACGTTCTCGCATATAAGCGTGCGATGACTAAGCACCCAGATGGCGCCCGATTCGGAATGAGAATTGGGTATCGCGTGTCCGGGACGATTGGCAACGCAATATCAGGTGCCCGTAGTTGATTGCTGGGCAGGTGGCGCCTGATCTCGAAGTGATATACGACGGAACTGTACTACGCCTTGACGAACCACTTCCCTTCGAAGCCAACACTCGTGTGCGCTTCAGCGTTGCGACAATTCCTCTAAAAGATGTTGCTCTGTTATCCTTTCTTGAGGTCGCCAGGTCGTTGCGATTGAATGGTCCACCCGATTGGTCGAGAAACTTAGACCGCTATCTCTACGGGTACGAAGATGCCCCGACTAGCTGACGTATTCCTCGACACCTCATTTGCGATTGCTCTCTCCTCCCCTGATGACGAACACAATTCTAAGGCGGAGGAGATAGGCAATCAAATGGCAGTGGATCAAACGAGAGTTGTCACGACTCGTGCGGTCTTCCTCGATATATGCAACGCGCTAGGCAAGAAACGATTCCGTGGGGATGCACTAAAGTTGCTCATGGTAATGGAGAGAGACCCAAACGTAAAGATCGTTCCATTATCTGAGGAACTCTACGTACGAGCATTCCATCTTTTTTCAGCTCGCCCAGACAAAGAGTGGGGTCTCATTGACTGCGTTTCATTCACAGTTATGCAGGATCGCAAAATCAGCGCGGCCTTCACGGCAGACGAGCATTTTGACCAGGCGGGTTTCCGTGCGTTGCTGCGGAATTCGAACATTTAGGCCTAATGTCCGAACGATATACCCCTGCGAACTACGTTCGTGTGCTATCTGGTTGCCATCAGGATGTACTTCATGCTATCAAAAAACTCCCACAGGAGATTGACAGAGCCATTTACTTATTTAACACTGCCTTTTGTAGAAGTTTGATGCTATGAAAAGGCCGGATCATAGGATTCGATTTGGACAACACGCACTAATTAATTGAATCGAACAATACTTTCCGATCATGTGAAGCAAACACTCCTAGACTGTCTGCCTACTCTATATATCCAGCCTCACTAAAATTAAAATCCCAACGTTATAATGAAGAGTTTACAGGTCGAATTCGCACAAATTCGTGCATTTACCGAGTTAGAGGTCGATTTGAAGATTGATATAGTCGTGCAAGGAGGCATCAACAAAGAAGGATTCGTGCTATCGAAATCTATACTGGCTTTGTGTCACCAATTGAAATTCAGGTATACTTCTTCCTATGCTAATATGGAGATTTGATTGATTACTCCAAAAGAAACCCTTCGTGTGGGCACTCGTGGAAGTCTGCTAGCCAAAACGCAGACCGAATGGATACTTTCACGTCTCCGCACTGAAAACCCAGGTCTGGAAACGGAACTTGTGATTGTTCGTACTACTGGCGACATCCAGCAAGGTGTTTCGTTTGCGGAAGTCGGCACAAAGGGCATGTTCGTCAAAGAGATCGAGCAGGCTTTGCTTGATAATGAGATCGATCTCGGCGTACACAGCCTCAAAGATATGCCAGGCGAACTGCCTGCAGGTCTTACTCTGGCTTGCATACCTCAGCGTGAAGATGCTCGTGATGCGTTAATTTCTCTAAACAACTTGACCATTGATGAACTGCCAAATGGGGCTAAGGTCGGCACCAGTAGTATTCGCAGGCAATCTCAACTTCTTAATTATCGTCCAGACTTGAATATATCTGAACTTCGCGGTAACCTGGATACACGGCTACGCAAACTTGATGAAAATGCATATGATGCGATTCTGCTGGCATGTGCAGGATTAAATCGACTTGGATTAGCACATCGAATCACGCATCCCCTATCCGAATCGATCTGCCTCCCCGCGGTGGGTCAAGGTGCCCTTGCCCTGGAAACCCGTAAAGATGATCTTCTAACAATACAACTCCTTGAAGCGGTGCATCATTTTGAGACGGCTAGTGCGGTGACTGCAGAGCGCGGTTTTCAATCAGCACTGGGTGGAGGCTGTTCGGTTCCTGCAGCAGCACATGCAAAAATTTTCAATGATGGTTTGACTATAAATGGGTGGATTGCTTCAGCAGATGGTCAAAATCAAATTAGGGATACACTATCCGGTGATTCAAAGGATGCAGAGAAGATTGGCAGGGCGCTCGCAGAACGTATGCTTCAAACTGGCGGAAGAGAAATACTTAGGGGCATAAACAGATGAAAGTTGTAGATACCGACTTTCTCGTTATAGGAAGCGGGCTGGCAGGGCTCACATACGCTTTGAATGTAGCGCCCTATGGTTCTGTATCGTTGCTTACCAAAAAAAATCGAACCGATGCTAACTCGAGCTGGGCACAAGGTGGGATCGCCGGAGTGCTCTCGGAAGACGATTCTTTTGAACTTCATGCACAGGATACGCTTATCGCTGGGGCTGGACTCTGTAATGAACGAGCAGTCGAAATACTTGTAACGGAAGGGCCTGAACGCATTCGTGATCTTATCAAACTCGGAGCTGTATTCAACACGGAGCGAAAATCCGATGGAAGCAAAGTGCTCTCGTTGGGACGCGAGGGCGGCCATTCCAGAAACAGAATAGTACACACTGCGGATTATACGGGCTGGGAATGCGAAAAAACTCTATTAGAAGTGCTGAGAGCAACTCCACAGATCAAAGTATACGAACACTATTTTGTTACTGATCTGGCTGTCAGCATGATCGATGATAAACATAGTTGCTTTGGCGCTTATGCATTAAATGTTGAAGATGGTGATCTCGTTGGATTCCGGGCTAAGTCAACATTTCTAGCCACTGGCGGCTGTGGTCAAGTTTACAAGCATACCACAAACCCGCAAGTTGCCACCGGTGATGGAGTTGCAATGGCCTGGCGAGCAGGTGCGATAATCTCCGACATGGAGTTTATTCAATTCCATCCCACGACACTCTATCATCCGGACGCACGCGCTTTTCTTATTACGGAAGCTCTCCGAGGGGAAGGCGGGATTCTTCGTCACGGTGATGGGTCCACTTTCATGGACAAGTATCACAAGTTAGCTGAATTAGCACCTCGTGATATTGTTGCGAGAGCTATTGTACGTGAAATGCAGATTCATGATGTACCGTGCGTCTATCTCGATGTTACTCATCTTGATCCTGAGATGCTGAAAACACACTTTCCTACAGTGTATGAACGCTGCCTCAGCGTCGGTATCGATATCTGCCAGCAGCCAATCCCCATAGTTCCAGCACAACACTACCAATGTGGTGGTGTGCAGACAGACATGAATGGGTTCACTGGTATCGATCGATTGTACGCGGCAGGAGAAGTGACGTGCACTGGCGTGCATGGAGCAAATCGACTGGCTTCGAATTCTCTCCTCGAAGCGATGGTATTTGGCTATAGAGCAGCAATCCAGAGCCGAAATGACACTACTCCATTAAATTCACTGCCATTTCCTGAGGTTACTCTGCCACCAGTTTCACAATCAAACCCAGATCAGATGGTGGAATGTGTCACTTCCATCAAAGCCGTCATGCAGAAGCAGGTAGGGATTCTAAGGACGACCCACGATCTACTGGATGCTCAGTCCAAGGTATCTAGTAGCAGAGATTTGTTACTAAAATTGTCTAAAGTGAATGCCGATATTTTTGAAGCCTGCAATATCGCTGAAGTAGCGCTGCTCATCATAGAATCTGCTATCAAACGGCACGAAAGCAGAGGCCTGCACTATGTACAGGACTATCCAGATTCATTAGATACCGAGAAACACGATACATTATTGAAAAGGGACGAACTGCAGGAATGGAGCAAACTGTGAAAGGTACGGTGTATCTTGTAGGTGCCGGTCCCGGCGACCCCAAATTAATCACGTTGCGAGGATTGGAACTGCTTCAAACTGCGGATGTCATAGTCTACGACCGGCTTGCGCATCCCTCTTTACTTAATCATGCTCGAACAGATGCTGAGAAGATTTTTGTCGGGAAAGAGAGCGCCCATCATGTAGTCAAGCAGCCAGATATCAACCGGATTCTCGTCGGTAGAGCTTTGGCTGGGAAAAATGTGGTTCGCCTGAAGGGTGGCGACCCATTCGTATTTGGCCGGGGTGGCGAAGAAGCTGAAATATGCCATGATGCCGGAATCCTTTTTGAAATCATTCCTGGTATCACCTCTGCGATAGCGGCTGGAGCGTATGCTGGGATTCCCGTTACACATCGAGATGCATCCTCGTCATTTGCTGTCATTACAGGGCATGAGCGCGACGATTCTAGAGAATCTGGTACTCGTGAACCCGGTCAGGCAGAGCAGCGCAGAAATTGGGCACATATTGCTTATGCGGCAGATACTCTTGTATTTCTAATGGGTGTTGAAAATCTACATGAAATCACTTCACAACTTCAAAAATATGGTCGCGATTCGGATACACCAGTCGCATTAGTTCAATGGGGAACATGGCCGAAACAGCGTGTGGTAGTTGGCACTTTAGCTACGATTGTATCTGATATCCATAACGCAAAATTAACCTCACCTGCAGTCTGTATTGTTGGAGAAGTGGTTCGTTTGAGAGAAACTCTGCGCTGGTTTGATGACCCTGCTGCACGTCCCTTATTTGGCAAGCGAGTGCTCGTTACCCGCACCAGAGAACAGGCGAGTACACTCTCTGACCTATTGCGATCTCGCGGCGCTGATCCAGTCGAGTTTCCACTAATTAAAATTCAACGACTTGACGACTACAGTAGTCTTGATAGTGAGTTATCTCTATTAAATGCGTATGACTGGGTCGTATTTACAAGTACTAATGCTGTCGACATCGCAGCGGAACGAATGGATAAACTTCAGTTCGATTCACGCACATTTTCTTCCTGCAAAATTGCAGTGATCGGGCCAGCTACTGCAGCCGCATTGTGGAATCGTTGCCGAATTATAGCAGATTATGTTCCGGAAGAAGCAGTTGCCGAATCTGTGATAGAAAACTGGCCAGATCAGAATCTGAACGGAAAACGTATATTGATTCCACGTGCTGCGGAAGCTCGCGAACTGCTTCCAGATGCCCTGCGAAAAATGGGAGCAGAGGTAAATGTTCAGCACGCATATGAGACCATCATTGATAACTCAAACACCGAGAATTTACTTGATCTTTTACGCACACATCAGCTTGATGTTCTAACTTTCTCATCTTCATCCACAGTGAAAAACTTTGTAGAAGCGCTCGGAATCACTGACAATCAGGAACTTTCAGAACTCTTGTCAGGCTGTATCTTCGCCGCGATTGGCCCAATAACTGCAGACACTATGCGATCATACAATTTCCCAGTTCACATAATGGCGGAAGAGCATACCATACCTGGACTGGTGTCTGCATTAGAGAGATATCCCTATGTTAAATAGGCTGCATCGACCTCGGCGTCTCCGCGCAACACCTCTAATACGGCGCCTGGTTCGCGAGACAAAAGTTACGCAGGATGACCTGCTGTATCCCATGTTTGTCACGCATGAATCGATAAGCACTGATATTGCCTCCATGCCTGGAATTAGACGGAACTCCCTTGATGATCTATGCCGTGAGGCTGAAGAAGCGGTGGAATTGGGTATTCCAGCGATCATGTTATTCGGAATACCTGAAACAAAGGATGAGACTGGTTCGAGTGGATATTCGGATTCCGGAATTATTCCATCCGCGATACGAAAACTGAAGAAAGCATTTGGCGACAGCCTTTTGATAGTTCCGGATGTCTGCCTTTGTGAGTACACCTCGCATGGTCACTGTGGAGTACTGGATGGGGCAATCGTTCTGAACGACGCTACCGTTGAGATTCTA
>JANXSG010000149.1 GCA_025352825.1 Chthonomonadaceae bacterium
TCCCTGGACACGGCAATGCGATCGATCCAGAGCTTGCAGCGCTAAAGCGCGAGAATGCACGCCTTAAGGAGGACAATGAGATCCTAAAAAAGGCTGTAGTGTAAGCGGCAAGTGTAAAATACCCATAACGGCGAAGTAAAATTCCCCACCTTTCCAACAATTAGCTACCTGATATATCAATGAGATTAGGGGGTGGCTTTCCTGTTACGAGGTGAGAATGTGAATAGAATAGATGAACTTCGTCGTGCAGGTTGCACGATATCCAAGATCAGCGAAGAGACGGGCTACGACCGCAAGACAGTCCGCAAATATCTAACGGATCGCTCGTTGCCAGCGTACGGTCCCCGTGCCCCGCGCTCCAGGATACTGGATGCCTATAAGGATGAGATCGAGAAGAAATTCAAGGCGGGCATATGGAACGCTATTGTGATCTTCAACGATTTGCGCAAGCTCGGTTACACGGGCGGCTACACATCCATCAAGACCTACGTGCGTCCACGGCGCGGCGAATCTCAGCAGATCGCTGTACGGCGATTTGAAACCGAGCCTGGAAAACAAGGCCAGGTCGACTGGGGTGATCTGGGCGATATCGAATACCCGGATGGCAGCAAGCAGAGCATCTCGACCTTTGTGCTGACCCTGGGCAACAGCCGTGGAATGTTTGCGGATGTGTCTCTGGATCAGAGACTGCCTACGCTCATTCAAATGCATGAGCGCGCCTTTGCGGAGCTTGGCGGGGTGCCGGAAGAGATCCTTTACGACAACATGAAGACGGTCGTAATCCGGACACTCACAGTGGGAACGGACGATCGAGGCGAGATTCGGTGGAACCAGACGTTTCTGGATTTTGCCAGGTACTGGGGTTTTAAGCCGCGCTTGTGCGCTCCATATCGCCCGCAGACCAAAGGAAAGGTGGAATCAGGTGTCAAGTATATCCGGGGAAACTTCCTGTGCGGACGTAAGGCAGAGAGTTTAGAGGATCTCGCCAATCAGATGCGCGTCTGGCTGGCAGAGGTGGCCAATGCACGGGTCCACGGCACAACGCACCGGATTGTTTCCGAGGCGTTGGCTGAGGAAAAGCCATATCTGCAGCCAGTAGGCTCCCGGCCCCCATACCCTCTCTATGAGGAAGTGACCCGAAAGGTGAGCCGGGAAGCCTATGTGGCGTACCTTACAAATCTATATCCGGCACCATGGCAATATGCCGGCAAGCCTGTATCGGTACGTGTATCCGACGATGTTGTTCGAGTTAGCTGTGACGGGAAGGAGCTCGTCAGGCACCTGCTTTGCACTGGGAAGCACCAGACAATAGATGCCGGGGAGCTTCACGCCGGTATGCCTTTTGCTTCACTTCACAGGCAGGGCAAGGCAATGATCACTGTAGTCGTAGCCGCCCCTGAAGTGGAGCAGCGTTCGCTCGATGTATATGCGGAAGCTGGCGGCTGCGATGTACAGGAGAGTGCGGCATGAACCATAACGTTATGGATCGGCTGCACGCTCTGCTAACAGAGCTGTCGTTGGTGCAAGCAGACGCGCTGCTGGAAGGCACTCTGGAAAGAGCAGCCAAGGAGGAGCCGGCCTATCCGGATTTCCTTCTCGATCTGCTTTCCATGGAGAAAGAGTTTCGCACGAGTCGGATATTGCAAACGCGCACCCGAATGGCGGGTCTGCCGTACCTGAAAACGCTGGCGCAGTTCGACTTCTCATTTCAGCCATCGATCGACGAGCGCCAGATCAAAGACATGCAGACGCTGCGTTTTATTGCGGACTACGGCAACGTGATCCTGCTTGGCCCGCCTGGCGTTGGCAAGACACACCTGGCCGTCGGGTTGGCTATCGAAGCGATGCGAGGCGGTTACGGCGCCTACTTCGTGACGGCAAATGACCTGATTAACGATCTCGGTAAGGCCGTGCGAGAAGGCAAACTCGAACAGCGAATGCGCCAATACACTCGTTCAAAAGTGCTCATCATTGACGAGGTCGGATATTTGCCATTAGATCCTGTGGGAGCTACTGTCTTCTTCCAACTCGTTTCTGCGAGGTATGAACGTGGCAGCATAATCCTCACATCCAATAAGAGTTATACGGATTGGGGAACCGTGTTCGGAGACCAGACTATCGCAGCTGCCATTCTGGATAGACTACTGCACCACTCGACAACGGTAAACATCCGGGGTGATAGCTATCGATTGAAGGAGCGAAAGAAGGCGGGTCTGTTCTCCCCTGCACCGCCGGCAAGGGATGAGGAGGCCGCGCATGCCACAGGAGCGTAAGTACATCAGCCGCGCTCAGCGTCAGGCAGCGTACAGACAACGATGTAAATGCGCCCGCCAAATTGAGCAGACCTCCAGGGGGCTGCCTGCTCTTCCCGCAATCTCGAACTTTCCTGGTTGGCCCCGTTGGAAAGCCTCAATCCGAATGGTGCGTGAATTACTTCAACAGACCACCGACGAAATGCAAGAGTACTACGATGAACGCACGGAGGAGTGGTTGGAAGGTGATCGGGCAGAAGAGCATCTGGACAGAATTGACTCCGTCCAGGAAATCCTTGATACCGTGAGCGAACTGGATTGGTGAGCGGCCGGCGGAGTGGAGAAGACCGCGCGATTTTGCCTCAGCTCTCGGGCCTCCGGCAAAACCGAACACTAATAAGCACACTGTCCAACAAGACGGAAATATGCCGGTAACAACCGACAAAGAAAGGAGAAGAAAGCAAAACTGATCCGCCAAAGTGGGGAATTTTCAAACGCCATAATGGGGATTTTTGCTTTGCCCTTGACACGCATTGTACGCACGCCTGAAATTCCACTCATGCCTGGTCGCAAGGGCCGGTTCAGCACTTACGTACCACTCGCCACAAGTACGTTCAGAGTATTCAGCCGATCTCTTGAAAATAGCAAACCCGTGGGCACGGCACGCGAACTCCGCACCGAGGAAATAATAATGCCCGGTATTGAAGGGACACCATGACAGTGTCGACATATTCGCCCTTGCGAACACCTGCGATTCGCTGAGAGCACCGTAACTGATTAGGAG
>JANXSG010000153.1 GCA_025352825.1 Chthonomonadaceae bacterium
TTCAGGAAGAATGGAAGGAACTTAGTGGGCAATCTTTCTGCGCCGCTGATTCTGGGATCCATCTCGAGAAGCATTACTGCCCCAATCAAGATATAGAAACCAACTCGGGGGTTATTCCACACCATCACAGGCGTAGATATAAGTGCAAAAATAACTATTCCAAGCGCAAACAAGGCTGCAGATGGCAACTGAGGCGCTATGTACGACACAACAGTGACCACGGTAAATATTATGAGTACTACCGAAATCATCAGAATAAATATTCTGTTTCGCCGATTGCGCTGAGCTGATAGCAGCTGTTCGGTGGATGGATAGAGGGAATCGATCATATTATAGCGCCTTTATTCGACGTAAAATTCTAAGTTAGTATCTCAGGCTCTCAGCCAGCTGTACATCATCCAAACTGCGATGACCATACTCAGGCTGTACCATCCCTTCCAGGATAGCTTTTTCGTGAACACTCCAATTCCGATCATTATAAAAAGGAGAACGATATCGTATTTCATGAGTCACACCTCGACAGTCTGTATACACAACTGGGATCCTTCTCCAATAGCAATTCTATCTTCTGCGCATTCGCAGCAGAGTGATGGAGTATGGCGGCAGCGAAAGTTCACAGCTCCTATTTACCAGTGTTGTCTCCCCGACCTTAGCAATACTGCTGATATTTTCTGCACTATATCTGTAGATGTCAGCCTTTGTTGATGAATTTTGCCCATTCAGGCTTATTTCTGCCATCACGGAGTGCTTCTCCATCTTGTTTAGAACCATCACTACAGGCTGGCCTGTGCTGCTATCCACACTTCCAAAACAGGAGACATACTCACGAGATGAAGATGATGCCATCACTGCTGTATCACCAAATCCTCCGCCAGAATCGTCTGCGTTGCGGAACATTTTATAGGCAAAATAACCAGGGCTGTTTATTTTAGGAGCAGTCCAGTAGCAGGCCATATACACCTGCTTACTTCCCATTATACCCAAAACTTCCGCCACAGCGAGCGCTCCGTTCATGGTATTGTCCGCGCCCCAGTTCCATTCGTTGATGCCGATCTTAGTCCCAGGGTAGCTGGAATCGATCCAAGCACGCAGCCTGGGTATCAACTGAACCTGCGTATCGATCCATGATTCGTCTTTGTATGTCGGGTCCCAGAGGCTGCGCGTACTTCGGAGCCGCAGCGCATTTGCTGAATTATCGGTTTTCCCGTCATAAACACCAGTACCTTGCGGATAAAAATGTACATCCAGCACATCCAGAGATCGCCTGCCAGTCTTTTTGTCATGCGCGGCGGTCTGTTTTAAAAACCAGGGGATGAACGGCACATCTCCATGCGCTTTGCGATCGGCATGAGTGGCATACTTATCGGCCCCTCTATCCCTGGGTGAAAAGAAATAGCCAGTCCAGCCCCAGGATACTGGCCCCGTGATAAGAGCGGACGAGTCCACATCCTTAACAGCATCTGCATAGGTGGTAAACCTGCTAAGCAGCTCTTCGTATTCAGGCTGTACCGGATGCATATCGGTGTGCGTACTGTCCCAGAGATCGGGTTCATTGTCCATTGCATAAAAACGAACACCGCCAGCATTCGCCTTGCCAAATTTCCGAGTCAGATGGTAGACCCATTCATCCTGATATACCGCGTCCAACTTAGTATTTGGCGGATCTTCTAACGCGCTGGATTTCTTAGGGAGCGACCTAATAGAAACTTTGCGTTGGTTCTCGGCAGGATCATAGCCCAAAATGGCCTCGGAACCATTTGAAATGGGAGGGCCGCCCTCTGATGGCACACCAATTGAGATATGATCCCAGTTGTTGTCTGCAGCCACCCATCCAATCGTTGGAATGGTTATGAAGGAGGATACCCCGGAAGCCTTTGAAAGCTGAATGGCTGCATCAGCGGCGCTCGATGGGCCACTTCCTTCCTTTGCATCACTTCCATAATTGTGCCAGTACCAGTCTCTGGCTTTATTCCAGGCGTTCCCTTTGCTCCAGTTGTAACGTGTGTTCTCGTTTCCTCCCCATCTCCATAAAGGAAGTCGAAGTGGGCTGTAGAGCGCTGGATCGGGATGAGACATCCCATAGATAAAGGGGCTGATAGTGCCAATAGGCGCTGAAAGATTGACCTTAAGTGTGACTTTAGTGGGGAAATCAGATGGCCTTCCGCCTGTTAATTTTATATCGGCAAGATATACTGCTGACTGCTCTTTACCACTGGCGTCCGAGAAGCATATCCCTGTTATCGTGGTATTGGTTTCTGCCAGCATCGAGATTGGTATTTCACAGTGTACATATTTTCCAGCCAGAATAGATTTTCCAGGAAGCAGGTTGGCGATATTTAACTTACGCCCAAAAGAACCGGCATTTCTAACTAAGCAGACCTGGATCTGCTGGCCGCCAGTATCCCCGCCATGAATCATAAATGAAAGAGCGCGATAACTATCATTGGGAATCGCATCATGATGGAAATAGACACCTTTCCACATAGCCGGTACGAACTCAATGCTAGGCATTGTATTGTACGCATGAGCTGTGCTATTAAGCTTTCTCTCGGCCCATGACCAGTCCTGCCAGCCACTTTTCAAATGAGAGGTGAAAATTTCCATATTTGATTCTGCTGGTTCGGCATGAGATGGAGCACCACTGTAAAAGGCGATATAAGCTATTCCGGCGAGCGCCACTGTCCATCCGGCACTCCGGGCAAGAACGTTTTTGTATGTGTACTTCATGGTCTATCCACCCACAACGTTATGTACCCAATACCTTGACAATGGTTCCAACGTCATACATTTCCTCCACAGATTCCGGGGCAAACTGGGTGTCAAACTCCTGTTCGAGTTCCAATATGAGCATCAGATGACCCATAGAGTCCCAGTTTTCAATGGTCTTCGAAGAAGATTCTGAGTTTACTTCCTCCCTCGGAACATTGAAAATCGTCGATACTATCTCACAAACTCGCTCTGTTATATCTGCCATTCATTAACTCCATTTGCGAATATACTCGGCACTAAAGTACCCAACTGCGCGGCCCGCGGCCAACCGCCCTTTGGGCGGGAATTGCGTCTGAAAGACGCCTGTTTTTTGTTGCCGGGAGTTTTCAACTCCCGGATAGCAGGAATTGGGAGTGCTACTAGGTCCCCTCAACTTCCGGGTGCGTTTTTATGAGGGTTCAAGTTTAATCCACTCCGGAAAGGAGATACTGGAGTTCGATAAATCAAACTTCCATAGCTGGCCACTCTCTTCTTCCCGAACTTTCGTAAATTTATGGTCAGAGAAGAATTCTGCAGCAGGCACATTCTTTTTGGTGGGCAGAAACCAACCCCAGATAGAATTTGCACCTGAGCATTTCGCTTTATCGGCTAACAGAGAAATCATAGCAGTTTCCACTGTTCTTCCAATCACTCGGCAGCTCATCAGCAGGGTATCAATTTCAAAAGTTTCATCTTCTTTACGAAGGAAGGCGACGCCTACTATTCCATTATCGCCAAATACATCACGAACGCTGAAGGAATATATCTGCCAATCGGGATTTCCCCCCAATTCTTCTACTTGCTGTTCGGAATATCGCTTTGTGGTAAGGTTAAATTGATTTGTTTTCTGAGTCAACTGGGCGATGCGGCCAAGAGTCATCGTAGTCGACGGTGCGATTTGAAGTTCCATTTTAAGCGATCGATAGTAGTCCTCTATACTCGTCGCGTTCTGATGCAGCTCCAGACGCTGACGCTGTTCAGCATAGATCTTACCACGTTCATGATCTTCATTAGATAAAGTAAGCCGTGCGAAAACTGGACTGTCTCTCACAATAGAAGCGTATTGAAGGGGATCCTCTGGCAGATCCAGCACGGTCACTTCTGGAAGTTCGGCTCGAACGCGTTCTCTCTCCACCGGGTTGTCATCAATAAAAGCAATGGAATCTATTCCAATATTGAGCTCATTCGCGATCTCTTTGATATTTTGTGCCTTATCTTGCCAGTTGATGCGAAAAGCTGCAAAATGGTGAGGCCGAAGCAGCATTCCAGGATGATTATCGATAGCTTCCATGGCATCTGCAAGGTTGTTCTTACTGTTCACTGCCAGAATGACACCTCGATTATACAGATCAAGAATGGCTCTTTGAAGGGCGAGGTGCGATGCTCCGGGGTACTCACTGCCCAGCCGAATTCCCTCCATACCGTCCTCCCCGATCACACCTCCCCAGAGTGTGTTATCAAGATCGCACACGAGCGCCTTACAGAGCTTACCTGTAACTGGAAGCAGAAAGTGCAGATACTCTTTTGCCAGGAGATGCAGGCAGTCGGCAGTAATCGGCATACGCATCGTCAGCCATTTTCGCTCATCATGCCAGTGATCTCTCCCATGTCTCGCGATAAGGCTATCGTAGTCGAGCAGATAGATTCCAGAATATTCGCATGCTATACCTAGCAGCTCTCGATTGCAGCGCTTTATAGCCTCTAATTGGCTTGAAGCATTTTGGCTGTCCAGCACACCTGCCGATGCCACCGAAGGCATTTCAAGATTGTGAACGACCATGGAAGCTTGAGACCGCGATCTAAATATTTGAAATAGATTTTTGAGATTGCTGATCGCGTTGTCGATTTCTAACTGAACGTCTTCTGGTGTCATCTCGGTATATTTGTTCCAGAGATTTGGCAGCAGGTCGCGTGTCTGAAAAGCCAAAACAGCCATTCCCGGTTTGGTTCGATAGAGTGCGCTATTAGGATCTAAAATCTCTTGCGAGTAGGTATTAAATTCACCTATAGCTGTCTCAAGTGCTATTCCGTAGAGTGCCGAATAAGCTTTCAGAATTGGCAGAACAGGCTCGAGGGTAAAGGAACGCATAAAAAATAATTTGAACGGGAGCCGTTTTGTTTCATCGATTACTTTAGAAAGTTGCGTGAGGACAAACTGTGCATTGGAAAGGGTAGGAGATTCAAGAAAAAGCTGCTGGAGCGCTGCTTTTGCAGTGCCCCATTCGTGATGGTCAATAGCTGCTATGATAGCTTCTCGGGAGTTATTTATCATTCTGTTTCATTTTCTCAGAGGTGACTATTCTAACGATTTGATAGGACGGGCTGGAGACCCTCCCACGACTTTATTGGGCGCTACATTGGAAAAGACGACCGACCCGGCAGAGACAACACTGCTTGCACCGATTGTAACCCCGGGAAGAATAGTACTACCTGCCCCAATCCATGCCCCATTCTCTACCACGATGGGTGCTGACTTACCAGGCCCGCATCGATGGTGGCTCTGATGAATTTCATGGTCTGTGGTAATTAGTACAACGTGGTGGCCAATTCCAACATGATCACCAATTGTGATACTGTCTTCTAGATCGAGATAGAGTGGAGAGTTTATCTGGCAGTCTGTCCCGATACTCAATTTTTCCCAGCATTTACCGCTACCGCATAGCTCAAGGCTGCCAAAAATGAGTGAACGCTCTCCAATTTTGATGCCGCAAATCTTGTACAGCACCGTTCGTATCCTGGAAAAAGTACCGCTGGGCATAAATATTAAAAGACAGCTTGCAAATCGAAAACGCAGCTTCAGCCTGATCAAATCCTGCCGAATTACTTTATATATTCTGCTCAAACCACGCTCCGATTTATAATTCTCTGACTCCTTTACGGAATCTATTGTTAGGTTAACAGGAGTAATTTCGACTTCTGATCCATTCGTATTTTTTATTGGTTCCGCGCTCAATCGTGTATTCCTCAATATCCTGGTGCGAATGTCATAAGTGATTCGTTATCAACTCTTGTCGCTGTCACAACTAAGTCCGGCATAAGTACCAGGTTAAATTTTAAAATCACCCCTTTAATTTTCGGAAGATTTTTATATTCTCCCGAGTCAAATTCGCAAAGTAAATGGAGAAGGTCTAGATTCTTGGGGCAAAAGCGATATCGGAAGGGATGGAGAGTGATACATCCTGAGCCAAAATAGATATTCTATCCTGCCCTGAAACAGAGATTTCCGCAGCGTCTTCTGGCAGTTCCGGCAGCTCAATGAGTATGAACTTGGACATACATTTTTCCCGTATCAAGGACTCTTTAAGCGAACTACCAGCACATATTCGCACATTATGACAAGAATCGTTCTCACTAATAATTTTCTCGGTGCCATAGTCTCTTGTGAGTTTAAATAGTGTAGAGATCAGATGTACATCGGTATAGATCACGTCTCTCAGATCAAAATCAAGCCGTTTACCTGATTCTAGAATACGCCGTGCCGCACGTTCGAGCATCTGCGTACTTCTCTCGTTGGAACGCCCAGAAGCTGTAATAACGGCTGAATTTGCACCTGCATGCACACATAGACTCATTCCGTCCATAATATCGGCTGTGAATGCTTCAGCAAGTGTTTCACAAAGAGTATACAGGCCGTCCTGCATTTGGTTTCGTCTGATTGCAGCCATCATTGCAGGTGGCATTGAGACCAGGCGTACATTTGTGCTATGAAAAGCAGCACGTTTGGGAAGATTTAACAGCATTCCTAGCGCCTGTGCATCGAAACCAGATACACGATTAAAATCTATGATCAGATGGGTTCGCTCTTTGAATGCCTCTTCAGCTATAAACTCAAATTGAGATAGGGAGACTTTGCAGAAATCACCAACAATCGATATCACAGTGCAGTTAGATACCTTTGCAGAATGGAGTTCTGTGGAACCCGTAAAGCGGGTCTGCCGGTGTTCCCACCACTGGTGTGCCATATAACTGGAAAACAGAGTAATATCTTTCACGTACCGACGCCAAAGTCGGCGAGGTTCATGCACGAGCCTGTGAATCCATTCGAGACCGCCTCGCTGCATCCAGCCTGGAGCGCGAGCATTCTCTCCGGCAAGAAAGTCAAATGTACCTCCAACTCCAATACACACCGGAACATTCTGCAGTCGGTTACGATACTGTGCTATCCACTTTTCCTGTTTGGGATTTCCAAAGGCGACAAATAGTATATCTGGTTTTGATTTAGCAATGTCTTGTAGTATCGATTCACTATCCATCTCAATGAGCGGAGCCAGAGGAGGAGAGAGGCATCCCACTATCTGAAGGGTCGGATAGCGCTCTAGTAGCTTCTGCTTAGCGAGCTGAGCCACTTCCGGGCGCGCACCGAGCATGTAAATTCGGTAGCCTTTTTCAGCCGATAGCTCAGCGAGCGCAGGCACAATATCCGCGCCTGTTACACGCTCTGGAAGAGGGCATCCCAGCATACGTGAAGCCCAGACTACCGGCATCCCATCTGGCATGACAAGGTCGGCGTTGCGCAGGATATACCGCAGTTCCGGATCAATAAAACCGTTCACCAGAAAATCGGTGTTCGCAGTCGCCACCTGGTGAAACCGGCCTTCATCGATGAACTGTTCCAGTCGCTTCAAAACTTCGGAAGTACTGAGTATGTCTATTGGGGTGCCTAATATTGCTACTATCTCACGCATAATCTCTTTCGCTATCTGGCGTTTTCAGCATCATATAATGCTTCACATATTCCACCAAAGCAACAAGCATAATTTTAATCTACTATTTAAAAGGCAATTCTCAAAATCATATCTCTGCTAATCAACTAGATCATCATTCCACATTCATTACAAAAACGATAATAAATACGTTGCAGCAACATTATCGAACCCTACTTAAGTTTTATGTCGTTCGGTTCGATTCCATCCGCCAGCGGAGCGGCCGATTGCCATCATCGCATAAAGAGCAAACTTCCAAACTATATAGACGGGAGCGTAGAGTGCGGAAAGCGCTACTTCAGAAGGTACCTTCGCAATCCACATACCAAGAAATAGATATCCTGCCTGCATTAGAAGTACTACCGACCAACACAGCGTAAAAATTAAGGCAGACTGCCAGCCAAAGTACCGTACCACAGAAAAACTAACTACAAGCATGAGAAACGGTACCGCAAACAACTCGGCAAATGGCGGGATTATCAGTTCCACAGCTCTATCGAACAGTATACTGCTTCGCGTTTTTAACCCTTCGATAAGCAGTCTGGGAGCCGTATGAACCAAAAGCTGATACCGACCTCCTTCCCACCTGCTGCGCTGAGTGGCTGCCTGGGTTCCAGAAGTTGGCATCTGCGCCCACACTGCTGCATCCGGAAGAAAAGATATCCGAATTTTTGCTCTGCATAGCCGCAGTGTGTACTCAATATCTTCTGTGATGGAATCACCCGACCACGGAACCATCTCCACCACTGAACGTGTGAAGCACATTCCATTCCCTTTAAGGCCGTCGGATAGCTTCAGATACTCCCTCCCGAGAGGTTTTACGATGTGCGCCAGCGATAGCGCGCAAGACATCAATTTGGTGCGCCAGCTTTCGGTGACATTCAGCACTTCGTAGCGTACCTGCATTACCTGATTCCCCATATTTATACTGCTGTTGAAGCTGCTTAAAATATTTGAAGAGACACAGGTATCTGCATCGAGGACTACTACGGCGCTAAAATCCAATAGTTCTTCAGTAAGTAATCGATTAAGCGCCCACTCCAGGGCATATCCCTTTCCGATGAGCTCTTTATTGAATCGTTCCAAAACGAGCGCACCTTGCTCCTGGGCTATCTTTGCAGTACTATCCGAGCAGTTATCCGCGATCACGACAATACGAAATAGATCTGTTGGATAATTGACTGAACTCAAGGATTTCAATGCATCAGCAAGCAGCAGTTCTTCATTGTGCGCAGGAATTAGGATAGCAAACCGAGCATGCGATCTATCAGGAAGATCAGTGGGTACATACTTATCAACGGCATCAAAAACAGATATCTGGGGGGTGTGCAGTGGTTTTAGATCTGCCAGACGCTTGCGCAGAAATGAGGCTGCAGCAAGAAGTCTCCATAAATAGAAGGTACAGCCCCCGAAAAAAAGGAGCGCCAACGCCTCAATTGCGACAAAGAGTAACTCTGCCGGGGATGCTGTACTGATACCCCATAGCGCGATCGTGTTTGCGAATGGCATGTTATTTTGCTTTTCCCGTGAACTTCTACGAGAAGTACTTCTGCCATCTCTTTGGCATGGCCGTCTCTGTGCCGTTCAGCACCACCCCAAGTACTTTGTCTGCGCCAATGGCATCAATCGCACGTGTAACTATCTCACGAGGAGTGACTCCAGCTCGGACTACTATCACTACACCATCCACTATTTTAGTAAGCACACGGGTATCAGCAACAGGGAGAACCGGAGCCATATCCATCACAATAAATTCATTGGACATCCGCAGTGCGCTCATCACCTCCCCAAGCCTGCCAGATCGAGCCAGTCGTGAAGGATTGGCAGCCGCCCTGCCAGCGGGAACGATGGTAAAATTCTCCAGCTCAGTCTTTTGGATGATGTTAGAAAGATCATCTTCGCCGCCCTCCAGAATGTCAACCAGTCCGGCGCAAGGAGGTAAGTTCAGACGTGTCTGGAGATCCCAGTTCCGAAGATTGCAGTCGACAAGAGCCACGCGCTGTGTAGAGTTTTGCGCTATAGTGCCAGCCAGGTTCATCGCTACGGTTGTTTTGCCTTCACCGTAAACAGCGCTAGTGATGCCCACTACAAAACATCTAGATGGGCTGGACGCCCTCTCAATATCTGCATGAAGGCGTGCATACTCTTCTGGAATGACGATACGGCCACCCGTATTTCCATTCGAACTGTTGCCGCCAGTACCTTCACGAGAAGTTGAAAGTGGGCCGCCTATTTCTATAACCTTGTCGTTTGACATTCGCTATTCGATTCCTTTAACAGCGCCATTCTTATAAATAAGTTTAGGACGCAGACTTCATCTCACACCATACCGAACTGATACCACTTTATGCACTATGCAGAAGGTATCGTCGGCCTGGTGTCGCCTCCTCCAAGCGCGCGACGCGGGTTATCCCGTGAAGGATCCATTTTCGGCAGTACTGCCAGAACTGGCTTGCCAAGATATTTCTCGACTTCGATAGGAGTCCGCAGGGAATGATCGAGAGATTCTGAAAGCAGCGAGAAACCAAAAGCAATTATAAGTCCAAGAAGCGGCCCTACCGCAAAGAACAGCGCCCCTTTCACTCCCATAATTTCTGGCTCTGCCTTTGGCCGCACCATCATGGCCAGTTGTTTACGATGCAGGGTATCGTCCCTCTCTGCATCAATATTGGCATTTTCAAGCTTCGACATCAGGTTAGAGCGGAAAGCGCTGTAGATCTCTCTATTTCGGGTTAGCTCCTGATATTCGTACTGCTCTTTAGGTGTTTGGCCCGCCCGCAGCTGATAGGATTTCAGTAAGTCTTCCGCATTTCTAAGCTGGCTCGCTAATCCTTGCACATCGATCTGAGAGGTAGCAACCTGCTGATCCAGAGCCTGATACTGAGGGTTCGAGGATTCACGCTCTTTCGTTTTGCGTGTATCCGCCTTGGTAGGTTTGGCATTGCTGACTTTATCGTAGGATGCAATTTGCTGATCTACCTCTTTAAGAAGTGAAAGCTGCTGTTTCACAGGAGGATAGCTGTCGAAATGGTTTAGCCTGAGATCTGCGAGCTTATTCTGTATATCTTCTCGCTTGCTGAGCAGCAGTGTATACTGTGGCGACTCTCTATTCGCAGTACGTTCTATGATATCAGTAATTGTCTTAGGGGTAACGACAAGTAAACTTTTGGTGCGGTCTAATTTAGCGCGTGCCACATCCAGTTGATTCTTAATATCATTGACTGCCATTTTCTGACGCTGGTACTCGACACTTGCTGTCTCGAAATTTGTAAGGGAAGATTCAACATGTCTTTTCTGATAATCGGCAACCTGTTTCTCGAGATCCTGTTGTTTTTTAGTGTAGACAGCAACCAGCTTATTTAGAAGTGTGACTTCGGCAGCACCGGTTGTTCTCTCTAGATCGAGAACTTTGTTCGAATAACTTTCGTAGAATGCGTTAATGATCTTTTCCGCCGTGTCGCCGTTTTTCCATCGGATACTCAAAACCAAAGTATTTCTCTCAGCGGTAACAGTGAGCGCTTTTTTCGCTTCTTTCGAAAAATCATCGAACTGCGCATCCGACATATTCTGATTTAATCCAGCATTTTTGAACGCTTCTTTGAAAAAATCAGGGTCTTTCATCACGATATTAAGGACATTTATTTTGAAATCGATCGTACCGCGTTCATCTCTGTTGACTTCCTGCGGCCCTGTTTTTTCAGTACCAGAGAGAAGAACCAACGCAGTAGCATTGTACGATCCTGCACGAAGAGCCATTACCGTGCTGACAATAACTGTTGCAAGAACAATGGAAACAATAAACAGTTTTTTTGAACGAAACACTAGCTCCACGTAGTTGTATAGTGGAGATGAACCATAAATCCGCATATCGTAACCCTCCCTGTTTTCGTGGGCGGAAATCAAGCTGGAAGCAAATTTGCACGGAGTGTGCTATCATTCCATTACATTAATGCACAAATCGTGCCATATTCAAATGTACAAACGAAACCTCGGTGGTATTTTCGGTCAAATCTCAATTTCCCAATAGGGATAAGAGTGAGGAATAGTTTAAACTTTGTAACGGCATACTATTATTCGACGCAATGTAATGTAAAATCCTTCTTAGCCAGGTAAATTTTACAGAGTATTTTATTGTTCAAGGTGGTAATAGGGTAGAGGGAGATAGTTTTATAACTAGCAGTTATCACTATGGAGACTGGAATAATATACCGAAAATCGATAGGAATAGATTTCCTATTTCCTTAAACTCCTACACTTATACTCCTTTTTGAGCGAGAATGGAGCCCTGCTAACAGATATGAGCCAACACATCGCGATACGACCTCTCATAAGTTCAAACAATAAAATATTGCCAGGATATTTTTCTGCTAATTCCAGCTCAAGAAGCGTGGAACCAGATCAATACGCCCGCTTTACAACTGGGGACAATGACAAAGGACACCAACGAAATTCAAGATCTCAGCACGATCGTTCCTTCTTGGCATCTCCTGTTACCTATACTCTGCTAGCTGTCAACATTCTTATATTCGTAGCAATGTATGTAGCAGGTCACGGTGATGTGTCCAGCGTCAGTACACTCTTTGGGGACAAGGATAACCAGTTAATTCATTCAGGGCAGTGGTGGAGGTTTATCACCCCGATATTTCTGCATGGCAGCCTTTTGCATCTGGGATCGAACTCTCTATTTTTGTATATTCTGGGCTCACAAATGGAGCAGATATACGGTTCCAAAAGATACTTTTTAGTCTACATGACAGCAGGCATTTTTAGCTTCATTGTGAGCTATATCTATTCCAGCGTGCCATCTCTGGGCGCATCTGGAGCTCTTTTCGGACTAGTGGGTGCAGGAATGGTCTTTCCAGTCCGGTTCCGTGCTTTAGTACCGGAGCAGGCACGTTCACAAATTCTTTCTCAGCTGCTCTTCACTGCTGTTGTCAATCTAGCTCTTGGCGCATATCCTGGAAGCCATATCGATAACGGCGCGCACATGGGCGGACTTATCGGCGGCGCTTTCACAGCGCTCTTTTTGATGCCAGAAGTGCTGGAAGACCGACCCAAAACGGTAGCAAATCAGTCAGTCGCTTCGCTATTTTGTGCTTTCCTGCTGTTGACATCTGCCATCGCTGGCGTCAATCAATGGAAATGGGCTCATCAACAAGAACCTTTGCCCGCAATGGTACAAGTTGGATTTGGCTTAAAAGGACAGGATCCCTGGTGGAGCCTATCCCTTCCTGCATCCTGGAAACAGTCGAAACCTGCAGTCTGGACGATTGGCAATGGCGCTGAGTTTGTAATTGAAGACAGCGCATCAAGCCCTGCGGCCATCACACAGGCTGCCCTGCTTATCCAAAAGAACCAAAAAGGGGTATCTCAGGTGAGCATGGATGGTCAGAAAGGGTATCATCTCATTCTGCAGGGTGAAGGGAAAGTTGTGGACTTCTATCTGGTGCGAGCCTACGATCGCTTCATCTTATTTCAGCTAGTGAGCCCGTCCGCTGTTTATACTGGTAGTCTGAGAGAGTATACTCTTGTGCTTAGCACAGTTCGCTTTGTCCATGCGCCTGAAAAAGTGGCTCCAATCCAATCTATTGCCCCGCCTAAACCTTGATGTAGTCCTCCTCTCCTTTGTGAGCAGTGCGAACATGATGATAGCAAGGGTGAGATTAAAAAGTACAAAAGCCGCATCATCATTAGTATGATAACGCGGCTATTATGTATTTTGCATTGCCTGAAACTAAGGAGTGACTGGATTTGTGTTACCTGAATTTGAGTTAAATGGTACTGAGATTACAGGGACCGTCTGTTTATGTTTTGTTTCATGACCCTCTGGATCCTTATAACTCAAGTTCGCTTCCAGCGTGAATGTCTTGTCTGATACATCGTATAGATGGACTGGCAGCATGATCTCGCTTTCAGAGGTTACCGACCCTTGCAGAAGAATTGTTGTAGAGCCCTTTATATTCAGCGAGTAGTGCAGCTCTACTGATTTATTGTTCGGCAGAGTGGCAGCCTGCATGTGAACTATTAGATTTGCCCCGCCCTTAGTGTCGAACATTATTTGTGCAGAAGAAGATTTTTTCAATTCGATATCGACAATTGAAGCACGATTATTCCACGGCCATAAACCAAATCCAGCGCGTGTGGTATTCATAACTCCCGAACCACCCAGTACTATTACCAGTACCCCAGCCGCATACGCCAGAGAGCGAGGGCGGAAAAGCGATCTCCAGTCAAACGATTTTGATCGAACATCAGCTTTGACTTCCGATTCCATGATCTGCTTATCGATACGCCTCATGATGTTTTCGTGAAAATACATGGGTGTATCTATCGCTGGAATCTGGTGTAGCTGCTCCCATACAGTTCTAATCCCGGATAGATCGTGTCGACAGTCTGCACATTCCGCGATGTGATTTTCGAAACTGACAGAGAGCGCAGCAGCCACATCTCCATCGATGTAGTCAGAAAGTAGTTCTTGAGCATGTTTACACGTCATTTTTAGTACCCTTTAGCAGCCTTCTTGGCCACCTTGAAAGGCGATTCACCCATTAAAATAAATTGATTGCACTGATAAACTGCCCATTAATGACACTCTTAAAAAGATCATCTATTGTTGGACGACATATCTCTCAGAAGAGTTCCTTGTGCGGTTCAAGTTTTTCACGCATTACTAATCTTGCTCTATTTAACCTGGATTTTACTGTCCCGATTGGCAGAGAGAGCACCTCTGCAATCTCCTCATAAGAAAGCCCTTCGTTATGATAGAGCACAATCATAGCGCGTTGATAATCTGGCAGAGAAGCTATTGCTTCTTGCAGAACATCGTGGCGCTCTTTAGTTTCGGCAAGCACACCTGGAGTTGGGGACGGGTCTTCAATCTGTCTTGCGACACTATTCTCCTCAAGTTCAATATATTCCTCTAATGACAGATGCTGTTTATTCTGCATCCTTTTTCGTCGGTCAAGATATACATTCGTGACAATTCTGAAGAGCCACGTTGAAAAGTTTGCTTCTCCCCGAAACAGTTTAATCGCCTGGAATACACGCAGGAAAGCATCGATGCTGATATCGTTAGCATCGTCGTAATTACCGGAAAGCCGGTACGCAAGATTATATACCCGTTTTTCGTATCCACGTATGAGAGTGTCAAACGCGGTACGTTCCCCTAGCTTACAACGGTCGATTAAAAGCCGTTCATCAGTATCTATCATGAGTTATTCAACTGGTGTAAGCCACTTTGGCTTGCGGAAGTCTTCTTTGTTAGATTTGTTAAATTCGAAGTGATCATTTATTTGCTGTCTCGCGGAGAATACGTTCTTCTTCTTTCGATAGCGGATGACTTGCTTTGCCGTTGTGGATGGATTTGGCATATACACGCACATCCATTCTGCTATACACGCTGGTGAGTACTATTCCTTCACCTAGCTGATCTAGAAGAGCCAAAGAGAAACTCTGCTCTCCTCCCACGTCATCGAAGGCATCGTACCGAATCATCTTTAATTTTTGCAGACATCCTGGCATCTGTGCCTGCAGCACACCAACCGCCTGTTCGATCAACTCCATGCGCTCTTTTGTGTCATCCAGCTGATCCATTTGAGAGTGAATCACATCTTCTAGGTTTTGGCCGCTTCCACCACGAGTCAACGTTGTAATTCGTTTTCGTGTTCCTGCCAGCATTCCTATCATAATCATGATAATTACTAACATCAATGCTGAGAAGATCGTCAGAGAGATAAGCAAGAGTGAACTATTATCACCCTGATGCAGGGTGTTGCGTGCAGATTCGAACAAAGATTCTCCCTTGACTACGCTTCTTGCCTGTCGCTGCAGGTATACTTCCTTAAGACATTTATTTATGATAGGCTGCCGCATGCGTATAACACCGCCGCCTAAACCGAGGAATCGATTGAACCAGGGAACTCGCCGCCAAACCGTTTTTGTATTAGTATTTTTGCTGGTCGTGCTATTCTTCGTGACGACTTTTCGCATGGGAATAGTTCGAGGCGACTCCATGGAGCCAACCTACCAGAACGGACAAGTCGTGCTAGTCAGGCGATACAATCGACTATCCGCCCCGCTTCGCCACAACGATGTTATCCTGATTAAAAAGGACAAAGATGTTATTATTAAAAGAGTATTTCGGCTTCCAGGTGAGGAGCTCACCGATGAGTTTCCGAACTTACTTGCCTTCACAAAATATAATCATCTTACGGACTACTATGAACAGCAAGAGACTACTTCAAAAAACGGCAAGGTTACACACTACCGCCTGCCAGACGGATATATTGCTATTCTGGGAGATAATCTTAAAGTATCCGAAGATAGCAGAATTTTTGGGCCGGTTCCGCTTCGAGATATTCTTGGTAAAGTGGAGCGATCACCTGGGCCGCCATATTCTCCTGGCTCTCCTGGCAAGTCAATCGATCCCGCCTCTATACAGCATACTCCCAGAAGGGGAGCAGCCTCGGTAGTCCCTAGATAGAATTCATCTCTTCTATTGTAGCACGTGGAGTGGGAGTTGTATACAGATGGGGAATGAAGAGCAAACATATACTTATATTTCTTTCCCTGAAGTGTGGTGGGGAGAAACAAAAGCAACATTCTATGAAGCTTCTCAAATACCACCAGAAGATTTTGAAATCCGGGCTGCCCTTGTGTTTGCGGTGTCTCAAAACCTGTTTGTAGTCGCCAATATTATAGATAGAGGATGGTGCATACCTGGCGGTCATTTGCTGCCGGGAGAAACACCTGAGGAAGCGGTGCGTCGAGAAGCCTACGAAGAAGCAGGAATTACTTTAGGCGATCTTCGCCTGCTCGGGCATTTTATCATGAGGAATTCCAGTTCAGGCATCAACCAAATCGTTCCGACATATATATCCAATGTGACTGAGTTTGGTGTAGTCCCCGAGGGAACAGAATCCAGAGGGATGCGATTGATTTCGCTTGAAGAATTGCCCGATCACTATTTTGTTTGGGATGAACTCATGCACTCCGTGTTCCACTATGCTATGAAGGAATTTATTAGTTTATAAATGTCTTTATATTACGAACATATCACGAGTTATAAATTCACACGCATCCTACCATTGCCATTGCAGCATATTCTCGCAATTCACGTGGCACTTTCTTAAAATATCTCCATCGATACCTGTTCAAGAATTTTGAAATTGCTGCATTATTGATTTCTTTATAATATCCGCACCATTCCCCTAATCCATGCATCCCGCTTTCCTGACAAGCAATCGAATCCATATTCATGACTTTTTGTATCACATCCAAAAATGCTTCATCAATTGGCACGCTATCTGACCTAAGTGGTTCATGGTAAGCCAGTCCATGAATTGGTATTACATCCCACCACATATAGCAGATTGAATTTAGCGGATTCGTTCCGGGCAAATCTGAATGCGCTAGATGAGGAGAACAGCGTTTAGCAAAACACGATTCGAAAAGAGTCTCCATGCTTTGTATACATTTCAACTTAGACGTTAACGAAACTGGTTCATCGCGGAGCGAGAACATATAATCAGAACAGGAGTTGCTTGCCAAATACCATAAGCTCTGATTGACCTGCGCATCCGAAAATGGCAGCAGGATATCTGCTGCGTGTTCGAATAACTGTGTCATGTATTCAACCATGGTGTCTGCAGTGCAATCCCAATACTCAACATCATCACCCCAATGCCAGGCTGGATCGGTAACGGAGTGGTCGAATATATGAGTAACCCATTTATCAAAAGACATGAATAAACTTTTCCATACTTACCCAGTTGAGCCGATTCATCAATTTGCAAACAGGAAATCCAAGAAATGTTTGTGATAGCATACGCATACTCTCAATCTCCCACAAGATCGATAAACTCCTGCTCAGTCAGAACAGATACACCTAGTTGTTTCGCTTTTTCCAGCTTACTGCCAGCGTTTTCACCGGCGACCACATAGCTTGTCTGCCTGCTCACGCTTCCGCTCGCTCGACCTCCCAGCCGTTTTACAATCGCCTCTGCATCATCACGCTTCAAGAGTGTCAGCGTGCCGGTGAAGACGAAGGTTTTCCCGACAAACTGATCGGAAGTGGATACAGCCTGAGCCACAGGTTCTACACCTGCAGATGTAAGTTTGGCCAAAAGAGATTTATTGAACTCATCGCTGAACCATCCGACGATGCTCTCTGCAGTAGTGGCGCCAATCTCGTACACATTTGACAGCTCCTCTATACTGGCTGACTGCAGTTTTCCCAACGACCCAAAGTGAGCTGCCAGTACTTCTGAGGAGTGCTCGCCAATGTGTCGAATTCCCAACGCATATATTAATCGGGCAAGAGGGCGGTTCCGGCTGTCGGCGATACTTGCGAGTATTTTTGACGCAAGTTTCTCACCCATCCTCTCAAGCTGCAGCATCTGATCAAGTGTTAGCGAATACAGATCGGCGGGATCCCGAACCATCCCGATTTGTGTCAGTTGCTCTGCCTGCTTCTCTCCTAGTCCCTCGATATCCATGGCTCCCCGAGAGGCAAAGTGCAGAATATTCCCCAGCACTTTTTTTGGGCAGGTTTGGTTCAGACAGCGCAGAACCGCCTCTCCCTCAGGCCGGAATAGCTCACTGCCACACGAGGGGCAATGCGTGGGCATAATGAACTCGGTTTCTGCTCCAGTGCGCTTCGAAAACACTACTTCCACCACTTCTGGAATCACCTCGCCGGCTCGCTGAATTACTACCGTATCGCCGATGCGAACGTCTTTGCGCCTGATCTCAGATTCGTTGTGCAGCGTCGCTCTGGATACGATCACGCCAGCTACTGCCATCGGCTTCAAATGCGCGACAGGCGTGATAGCTCCCGTGCGACCCACTTGAACCTCAATAGCTAATACTGTGGTATGAACTTGAAGCGCGGGATACTTGTAGGCAATAGCCCAGCGAGGCGACCGACTGACATGCCCTAGCTCCCTCTGGATTGCAAATGAATTTACTTTAACCACAACGCCGTCGATATCATATCCCAGACTCTCCTTATTTTTGAACCACATCTCGCAAAATTCAAACACCTGCTCTAATCCCATACATATTTTTACGTTTGGATTGGTTCGGAAACCCCACTGTTTGTAAGTATGCAGCAGTTCGAACTGACTCACGAAT
Source organism: Chthonomonadaceae bacterium (assembly GCA_025352825.1). GTDB lineage: Bacteria > Armatimonadota > Chthonomonadetes > Chthonomonadales > Chthonomonadaceae > JANXSG01. Next base: position 18,585 of record JANXSG010000153.1, read on the forward strand.
TCTTTCCCTTCGCAAGCACCAACTGTATACACGAAGAGGTCGAGTCGGCGGCTTGCAGTGAGAGTGGGATCTTTCTGTCTAAGTGATCCGGCGGCAGCATTACGAGGGTTCGCGAATATCTTCCCGCCTCTCTCCTCGGCTTCCGAATTTATACGTGCGAACTCCTTGTGGGATAAAAAAACTTCTCCGCGAATTTCAATAAGTTCAGGAAATGCTTTGCCAACATTTTTAGCAGTATGCAACTGCAGGGGGATAGAGGAAATCGTGCGAAGGTTCAGTGTAATATCCTCGCCAACTTCACCTGTTCCTCGGGTACCTCCAGAAACAAATTTGCCATTTTGATAAGTGAGTGATACCGCAGAGCCGTCTATCTTGAGCTCACAGACGTACTCGATCGGAGTTTCTGGATTGAGCCCGAGTGTCCTTCGGTTTCTCTCTTCCCAGGCTGTCAACTCTTCCATGCTGAAAGCGTTGTCTAGCGACAACATAGGCTTCCGATGCTGAGACGGCTGAAATGTACCCACCATCTCCAGTCCAACTCGCTGGGTCGGAGATTCAGGAGTTACAAGTTCGGGATGTGCAATTTCAAGCTGTTTCAGCTCTTCCATCAATCGATCATAAGCAGCATCGGATATCTCAGGAGAATCTACGGCGTAATACAGATAGTTTGCGTGCCTTATCTGAGCTGTCAGTTCCTGTGCCCGCTGCTTGATATGTTCTGGAATGCTCATAATTTTATGATTCCTTTATTGGGTTTGAAACCATACCAAATCGTCCTGATATTAATAAATTATTTTCAATTGAGCTACTTGCAAAAAGACACAAAGCAGTTGATACGCTCTCCAGACCCTCACCCCTGACCCCATAGGCGTTAGGTTAAGGGGGTAATCATTCTGTTCTCACTCCCAGTACCGAATTATTGCACAATCGAATCATCGCAGGCTGACGTTTTCGTGGGCTGTCCATCAGGCGCATCAGAAACTTCTTACATCGGACTGTTCTCATTGCAGCCTGGCCTACGACTGCGTTCTATAATGCAATCAACTTTACCTTAAACATCGACGGTACACAAATCGTATATCCCGGACGAGGACAATCGTCTTTTATCTTGCGAGATTTGGTACCCATAGGGGGAAAGGACGCCGTCCTTATCGGCCAGTTTTTGCATCAATGCAGCCGCTACAAACTTACTTAATATCCACGGTATTGCGGAAGGACCTTGCCTGGATTTGAGTTGGTCTAGATTTAATATCGACTTTAAATTCTTAAATTGTAGTTCAATCTGCCATCTGATGCGATATACTTCCGTAGCTTGTTCGGCGCTTAGCATCTCTTCCGGAGTTGTAGTTATTAACCAGATCACTTTATTTTCTATGGTTCTAGCCGCCATCACCCGAACAGGTATCCAATCGATAGCGTGCTCTAGTTTCCATGTTTTGTGTGTGGCAGTGATGCGCTTAGGGGGTATTGGTAACAGTAAATTATAAATTATTACCCCGACTTCGGGTATCTCACTCTCTCGTGAAAGAAGAGATATTACTCTCTTTTGATCATCACAAATGCGGATGGTGTGTGCATTGAGACGTGTAAGTACATAACCCCCAAGCCCTGAAACATAGGCAATACCACTTGCCGTACTGTAGGCACGATCACCAACGAGAAGTTCGCTGGGATCTACGGGATGCCTGCTTAGTCCCTCCCCACCAGAGGCGTCAGTAACATCGACTGAAGTGATGGTTGCCGAGAAAGGATCGAAAACAACGTGGGCGCGATATTCAGTTCCCGTAGCGCCTAGACCAGTGATGACAGTCGCATCGACGATTCGCAGTCGCATCCCTATTGGAGCAGAGTGGATTGTACTCTGTAATAGTTGTGCTAAGATTAACTTCAGCCATTCGCCAGAAGCAATAAATCGTTCAAAAAAACTAGGCCCTGATAAAGTCGACAGCCCCGTGTTTGATATTAAGGCGGCCGCATCTTTAAAAGACAGATCATAGGTAACATATAGCAAAAACATATGTAAAAGGTAGATGGCATTAGGTACATTTCTGCGTCTCACAAAAACCTTGTAGGCACGAGCGGTTTCATTGATATCCTCCGGAAGTAAGGTCTCAATAAATCGCCAATCTTTTTCTTTGGTAAAATTTGTAGTTTTCATATATAATTATAGAATACTACAAATAATATGATAGGTCAATCCTTAACCTAGCGCCTATGGGGACGGGGGTGAGGTTGAAAGATTCCCAAACATAGTATATCGTTTTATGAGTAAGCGTCGTTAGGTTCATAACTGGTATTCGCATCTAAAGATTTCAAGGTACACATATGAAAAAAGTTGAAGCGATTATCCGCCCCATTAAACTTGATGAAGTAAAAATTGCACTTGGAGAGATCGGTGTTCAGGGAATATCCGTATCAGACGTGAGAGGATGCGGTCGATTTGGAAGTCATCGAGAAAGCGTTCGCGGCGTTAGTTATACTATGGAAATGCCCATGAAGGTTAAAATCGATATTGTAGCCCGCGATGAGGATGTAGATGAAATTGTGGACACCATCGAACTTCATGCACGAACGGGTGAGCCCGGAGATGGTAAGATATTTGTACTGCCCATGCGCGACGCCATTCGTATCCGCACGGAAGAACGCGGAGATGAGGTGCTATAGAAATTAATTTATCTCGTTTCAGCCCTCACCCCCTGATCTGCTGATACTCCAAGCATAAAACAGTTTCGGCAAGAAAAATTGAAGTTACTTCTCTGCCTGACGATTCTCCATAATCGAATACAGTGTTACTTCACTTTCAAATCGCCGAATCTGTAGACTAATTGAACTTCAAGATAAATTATTAGCCGCAAAAAAGCACAAAAAAACTATCTTGAATTTCTAAGCACAATAAATTGTCCAACAAGTATGTATCCAATAGTTATTTTGCGCATTATGTGCTTTTTTGCGGCTATTTTATCCTCATTGATATTGGTTATAAATACTTATTAGATTTGAATGCCCGCAAAAATGACTTCGATTTGATTATGCTGAACAGTTACATATGGAAATTCTATTCCCTTGACTTACGTCATCCTGGCAAGCTATAATCAGCAAATTATGTGTTAGCAAAATTTTTCTAATGGAGGGTATGCGTGAGCGAATCGCGAGCAAGAGCCAAGGCCGACGCGCCTTATGTGATAGGGGTAGATTTAGGCGGTACCAATGTGCGGGCGTCCGTTTTAGACAGTACGGAAAAAATTATTGGCCGTGCGGAAAATACATCCGATGCTAAAGGTGGCATTTCCAAAACGGTTGCTCGCATTGCGGAAGCGGTTCGTGGAGCGGCATCCGATGCGAAAGTCTCTATGGACGATATCGGCGCCATCGGAATAGCTGTACCCGGGCATATCGATGTTCCCAATGGAATGATTCGGTGGGCCCCTAATTTTGGTGACTACGCCGATGGTCAGTACACCCCATTTAAAAATGTTCCTCTGCGAGAACTGGTCGAAAAAGAGATCGGTATTGCCATGGTGATGGATAATGATGCCAACGTTGCCGCCCTAGGCGAATTCCGTTATGGGGCCGGACGAGGTACACGCCACCTAGTGATGTTTACACTGGGAACTGGTGTTGGGGGCGGAATTATTATTGAAGGTGAAGTACTTCGCGGAGCAACTGGTGGCGCTGCAGAAGTAGGGCACATTATCATTGCCGATGGGCAGGGTGGGAGCTTAAACGGGCCGCACGGCCGGCTGGAATCTCTTGCCGGACGAGACCCAATCTGCGAACGCGCCGCGCTCAAACTAGAATCCGGCAGAGACAGCCTTCTGTGGCGATACGTAACCGGCCCCGACGCTCTCCAGCAGTATCTATCTCCCAAGGCGATTGACGATGCCGCAAATGAAGGGGATGCACTCGCCATAGAAGTATTCCGTGAAACAGGCCACTATGTAGGGCTGGGAATTGCGAGCATGGTAAACGTCTTTAACCCGGAAATTGTAGTACTCGGCGGAAAGATTTCTAGATCTAACACGCTCTTCCAAACAGCCGTTCGTACAGCACGAGCAAGCGCTGTAGGCTCGATAATGGCGGAAGCCAAGATTGTGCCGGCAGAGCTTGGCGATAATGCTGGCATCATGGGAGCTGCAGAGTTGGCCTGGCGCGAAGCGAAGCGATAACTAAGGTAGAAAACCCGAGAGAGACTATGCCAATTATTCAGCAGAGTGTAGTCATCGATGCTCCTATCGATGAAGTTTATAGAGTGGCAAGGGATGTCGAAAGATTTCCGGAGTTCATGGACGATCTTCAGTCTTTAGTAATTGTAGAGCGAAGCCCGGATAACTTCCGAACAATCACAGCCTGGGTTGGCCTTATCCGAGATTTCAAAATGACCATCAAATGGACTCAAGAAGATCTCTGGGATGATAAACTGTATCAAGACGATTTCAAAATGATCCATGGTGATATGGATAAGATGGAAGGCCTCTGGCAGTTCACTTCAGAAACAGCAAACCAGACTCGATTCGATTCTACGGTAGACTACGAGTATGATGTCCCACTGATTGGAGCCATGGTAAAAAACCTCATCAAGAAAAAGATGACCGACAATTTGCAGGCTACAATGGATGCTATAAAAGCAAAGGCGGAGGGTCGGTGAGCAAACCAGAAGTTACTCAAAAAAACGAAGCTGCTCTCTGTATTTTTTCACGATCAAAAGATATCCTTCCGCTGAAGTTTCTTCAAGAAGCATTAATGGAGATGGGCTATCCCGCAAGCCTCTCCATTAATGCTGCAGGGGACTGCACAGATGAGGAATTAGAATCGACGGACTGGGATGCGGTTTTTCTGCGCTGGAAAGAACCAGAGTTGCACGACATCTGTCTCCTGGAATGGGATAATTTAGGCGATTTGGAGCCGGCAAACGATGCACGAGCTGCTGCTGCCTTAGTTACTATTGAACATCCTGATGAGGCAGGAAGATGGATTGTGCAAGGGCACCTTGCCGACACGAAAGTGGTCTATTCCTGCAGCCTTATGCCGCCGTTAGTCGATGATGAAGATCATCCAGGTTGGGAAGCTCTCGATTGCATCCTGCGCGAAGTAGCTGCGAATACCGACGGCATTATCTATGGTGGTGAAGACCTGTTTTTCGATGAGGAGGGAGACCCGCTTCTGCAAGACCCAAACGAGCCAGATGACGATAAACAAGCATAGATTTACGGAGCTAAATATTTAAATGAGTATTCTGATTGATGAAAACACGCGGGTAGTAGTGCAGGGTATCACTGGAAGAGACGGCGGTTTCCATACTCTGCAGATGATTGAGTACGGCACGAAGGTTGTGGCTGGCACTACTCCGGGCAAAGGCGGACAGACTGCACAGGGAGTACCTGTGTATAACACTGTGCGCGAAGCAGTGAAAGAAACTGGGGCGAATGCGTCTGTCATCTTCGTACCTGCTAAGCTCAATGCGGGAGATGCCATTCTAGAGGCTGTAGATTCAGGAATTCCTCTGGTGATCTGTATCACAGAAGGTGTCCCGAATGAAGATATGATAAAAGTGAATGCCATCATCCGTCAGCGGGGCGGAGTACGGCTTATCGGACCGAACTGCCCAGGGCTTATCTCACCGGGTAAATCCAAGATAGGTATTATTCCAGGAAGTATTTTTACTCCCGGTCCGGTGGGTCTTGTTTCACGCAGCGGAACACTCACTTACGAAATCGCTGATGAGCTCACACGTGCTGGGCTGGGGCAGTCTTCCGGAGTGGGAATAGGCGGCGACCCTATGATCGGCACAAAGTTCGTGGATGTACTTCCGATGTTCGAAGCTGATCCTCAGACGCAGGTGGTGGTAATGGTAGGTGAAATCGGTGGCAGTGATGAAGAGGCTGGCGCAAAGTACATCAAAAGAATGAAGAAACCAGTAATTGGATTCATATCTGGTCGAACTGCTCCTCCAGGTAAACGTATGGGACATGCAGGTGCGATTATCTCCGGGTCAACCGGTACACCACAGGCCAAGGTAGCAGCTCTCGAAGCCGCTGGTGTCATCGTGGCAAACACAACACAAGAGATTCCTGAATTGGTGCGTCAGGCAATTAGTCGATCGGGCAGGTGAGTTCTTCGAATATAATTTGAAGTTGAACCAAGCTATTATCTATTCGGGGTACGTATCATCGTACCCCCATACTGTGAATTATGTAGTTCTGACTGACCTATACATCTTCGCGCAAATCTTGGAATAGTATGGTGGATAAGTAACGCTCAGCATTTGATGGTACGATAACGACAATGAGTTTACCCGCGTTCTCGGCTCGCTTGCCGACTTGAATGGCGGCAAAAACTGCTCCGCCAGAAGAGATCCCAATGGCGATACCCTCCTCTTTCATTACTCGCCGTGCCATCGCTATAGATTCGTCATTAGTCACCTGGAACACCTCATCCACGTCAGAAATATCTAGTATGTCGGGAATGAACCCGGCTCCAATTCCCTGTATTTTATGGGGGCCAGATTGCAGCGGTTGTCCGGCTTTGAATAGGGTGATTACTGGGGAATGAGTCGGTTCTACTCCCACGGTACGGAAGGATGGTTTTCGAGCCTTAATTACATCTGCCACTCCGGTGATGGTTCCCCCAGTACCAATTCCTGACACAAGAATATCTACTGTACCATCCGTATCATTCCAAATCTCCTCCGCGGTGGTCCTGCGATGAATCTCGGGATTGGCAGGGTTCTTGAATTGTTGTGGCATATAGGAGTTATCAGGATCGTTCGCGATAATCTCTTCTGCTGCTGCTATAGCTCCCTTCATTCCCTTAGCGCCCTCAGTCAGGACAAGTTCTGCTCCATATCCTTTAAGCAGCAGGCGGCGCTCCATGCTCATTGTCTCAGGCATACAGAGAATAAGTCGATATCCCTTTGCCGCGCACGTGAAGGCTAGCGCAATTCCTGTATTTCCAGAGGTTGGTTCCACGATTGTGGTTTTACCAGGAGTAATTAGTCCTGCTTTTTCAGCAGACTCGATCATGTAAACACCGATTCGGTCTTTAACGGAGAGCCCCGGGTTCAAGTATTCCAGTTTAAGAACAATATTTGCCACAACTCCTTCTGCCCGGGCAATTCGGCCTAACCGAACGAGGGGAGTATTCCCAATTAATTCTGTTGGATTATTAAATATGCGCAATTCATTTCTCCTATTTTTATTCAATACATTCACGAAGTGTTACTCACAAATGTAGATGAGATATCATGTAATCATTCTGACCTTTAAGTATGTTCGGACGATGTTATACTATTACTGAGCAGCATGAAAGAATCCTGTACATAGAATAAAAATCCAATCAACTATATGTCATGCACAGGACTATTCCCAATATGCTTACAAACGGCAGTGTGTCACCTGGAACTGATCTTTGGTCCACCATGAAACGGAGTGATTACTGTTCAAGTGGAGTTTATGCGTGAGAGCCGCGGAGGTATCATTACTCTCGAAATGTTGAAAACGATTGACAGGAATGATCGCAGGCTATATTACAAATCTGGATTTATGTTTACAACGTCAGCTTTACCATCTGGCGTCTTACAACTTGTTATGGTACAATTATCATGATAAAGTACATGAATGCAGACGAGGTCGTGTATGCCTTTTGATCAGCTTTTCAAAGAACTGCTCCACGCCTTCTTTCGTGAGTTTGTGGAACTGTTCTATCCCGATATTGGTGCTCGGTTAGACTTTAATCGAGTAACATTTTTAGATAAGGAACTTTTTACCGATTTACCCGAAGGCAGCCAACGTGAACCAGACGTTGTCGCACAGGTCTATACATTGGAAGGCGAGCCAGAACTGATCCTATTGCACGTCGAAGTTCAGTCTAAACGAGAACGTGAATTCTCGTATCGAATGTTCGAGTATTACGCTCTACTCTGGCTGAGGTATAAGATACCAATTTTCCCGGTAGTTCTCTACCTGACTCCCGGAGCAGGCGGACTGACCGAAGAACAGTACACCACTCGACTGTTTGAGCGAGATATCCTGACATTCCAGTACGCTGTCATTGGACTCCCGGACTTATCCGCAGACGAATATCTGAATTCGGATAACCCGCTTGGAACAGGTTTGAGTGCAATGATGCAGCCGAGTAAATTGGGTAAGTTCGCTCAGAAATATCGTACACTACTTCAGTTGACTGCTAGTCCGATTGATTCATCGCGAAAATCTCTGCTGGCTTTTCTAGTTGAAACCAACTTGCATTTAAGCAAATTGGACGAAGAAGAATTTAATCTTTTGAGGTCACAAGCAGACGGTAAGGAGGCAAATACAATGGTAGATATCGAAGAACTTTTTCGTGAGCACTATAAAAGTATTTACGAAGCAAGGGGTGTTGAACAAGGCATTGAACAGGGTATTGAACAAGGCATACAGCAGGGACTCGTTCAGGGAGAGCGTCGAGTTTTACTGAAACAGATGAGCCAAAAGTTTGGAGAGCTTCCAGACCTCATTACAACCAAGGTAGATGCAATTAACTCAGAAGTTGAACTCGATTTGCTTGCAAATCGCATCCTAATCGCGAAGACTTTAGAAGAGCTAGAATTGTGATATTTCAAACAAAAATGTACCTAGCTCATGGTAAATGGATATTTGCACGAGAAGAGATATGAAAAAGAGTTCGTATCACGATCTGTGACACGAACTCTTTTGAATTTGGTGGAGGTGAGGAGACTCGAACTCCTGTTCCCAGCAACGTGCTTATGGCATCTACGAGCGTAGTCCCAGTATGTTTATTCGCTGCCGTCTGTCACCTGGACCAGACTAACGGCTCACTAGGTCGCCGAGTGATTCCCGCTCAGGCGGCGATCAAGCCTGAGTGTCGGTAAGTTGGCATAAGTTACGCCCGAACTCTTCTCGGCCAACAGGAGAAGGGCAGACGCGCAGCCCTTAGGCTGCGAGCGCGTACGATTGAGTGTTCGCGTTTATGTTTTTTGCCGCTTTTTACGAGGCCCACGGCGCCTCGGCCCGCATCCAGAAACATCATCCACCAGGTCGACACCAATCACCCCCATGAATATAACTATTATACGACAGTTTGTCTGGAAATACAAGGGTCGTTTTTAGAAAGTAACTAACTGTATTTTAGGGCTTATCTTCTAGTTATTCTTTCTGCGCAAAAACGATGGAATGTCCAGATCATCATCTGCAGATTTTTTAGGAGGCACAGGAGCAGACACCGCTATCGAAGCTGGCTCAAAGACTGCCGGCTTAACCTCAGCCGCGATAGGCTGCGCGACCACTGCGGTGGCAGGAGTCGAGTTATGACCATTCAAAATAGAGGATGCAGTCAATTCGGGAGTTGAATTACTGAATCCGGTAGCTAGAACTGTAACTCGAACTTCACCTTCCAGATTAGAATCGGGCACCCACCCAAGAATGATATTCGCATCTTTCTGATCGCAAAGCGCATGAATCTGCTGCGCTGCTTCATTGAATTCAGAGAGAGTAAGATCGTTTCCAGATGTTACGTTTACCAGTACCCTGGTTGCTCCTGCTATGCTTGTCTCCAAAAGTTGAGAAGAGATTGCGTTATTGGCGGCGTCAATTGCCCGATTTTCACCCGTGGCGGTTCCAATTCCCATCAGCGCCGATCCTGCATGAGACATGATCGCTCGCACATCTGCGAAATCTACGTTGATCATGCCTGGAATGGTTATGATATCGGATATACCCTGCACACCCTGGCGCAGAATATCGTCTGCCATTCGGAATGCTTCTACCAGCGTAATACGGCGATCACCTACAGAGAGAAGTTTCTCATTTGGGACAATAATGATGGTGTCGACATATTTCTTTAACTGTGCGATACCTTCATCCGCAAGCCGCATTCGTCTTGGCCCTTCGAATGGGAAAGGCTTGGTGACTACGGCTACGGTTAGCGCTCCTAATTCTCCAGCAATTTCTGCGATGATTGGCGCTGAACCTGTGCCGGTTCCTCCGCCCATCCCAGCCGTTATAAAAACCATGTCGGCGCCTTCTAAAGCTCGTTTGATCTCACTTCTGCTCTCTTCAGCTGCACTTTTGCCAATGGAAGGATCGCCTCCGGCGCCTAGTCCGCGGGTCGAATTTTCTCCCAGCTGGAGTTTTCGATCCGCTTTTGATACATTAAGCACCTGGATATCCGTATTCATGGCGTAAAACTCAACACCAGCCAATCCCGCATCGATCATTCGGTTGACGGCATTGCTTCCTCCGCCACCGGTTCCGATTACTTTTATTCTTGCAGTGCCCAGAGCGGGCATATTTCTATTCATTTTGCTTTCATTCATGCGAGCACCTTTCCCTCAGTTCCTAAATAGCAATATGTATCATCTACTAAACACTAAAAAAATCTCGAATGCTGGAAAATACATGGGTAATACCACGCCATAGCGGGCTTATAGATCGAGAATTTCGTAATATATTTCTCCGGTATATTCCTATCTGTACTAGCCCAATAACTGTAGCATACCTAGTTTGATTCAAGCCTGCACCTAGCCCACTCAGACCTGCAGGAGTTCCAATTCTAACTGGAAGGTCGAAGACCTGCTCCGCGATCTGCTGGCATCCTTCTAAACGGCTCCCTCCGCCACTAATGACCACCCCCGCAAGAATATTGTCGAGGCAGTGGGCATTTTGGATTTCATTTCTAACTAACTGGAATAGTTCTTGTATTCTCGAGTGAATTATACTCACCAACTCACGACGACTCACATCCTTAGGTTTACTTCTTCCTAGCTGCTTTACGCTAATTAACTCATTCTCACCAACAAGGTCGTTAAGCGCGCAGCCACGCTCGATTTTCAGCTGTTCAGCGTCCTCAGTATCCATCCTCAGACCATACGCGACATCATTGGTAACCTGCACGCCGCCAACAGGTATCACTGCAGAAAAAAAAATCTCACCATGGATAAACACCGCAATATCTGTCGTTCCTCCTCCTATATCAATCAGGCACACCCCTAATTCCTTCTCTGTGGGAAGAAGAACAGATGCAGCAGTGGCGATAGGTTCCAAAATCGCTTCGGCGACATCGAGACCGGCCCTTGTGACACACTTCTCAACATTTTGAATGAAGGTCGTCAGGCCATGAACGATATGGGTCTCAACCTCTAGCCTGGTAGCGCTCATTCCGACAGGCTGTTTGATGCTGCCCTGGCCATCCACTATGAATGATCGAGGGATGGTGTGTACAATCTGCCTGTCTGGCGGGAGTACAATTATTTTTGATGCCTCTATTACTCTTTGAACGTCCGCATCTGTTATATCATGATGGGGGTCGGCAATTGCAATCGCAGCAGTACTATTTACGGAATATATATGTTCTCCGGTGATGCCTACATAGACAGAATCCACCTCGCAGGATGCCTGATGAGAAGCTTTGCTGACTGCTATCTCAATCGCATGCGCGGTGGATTCTATATCGACAACCACACCTTTTTTTATTCCTTCGGAGGGACTCTCACCAAATCCTTTAACGACTAGTACCCCGGCTTCGCTGACCTCCGCAATAAGGGCACAGACTTTGGTCGTACCGATGTCGAGTCCGGTGATGAAGTCATTTTTCGCCAATCTGATTACCTGTTTAGAAAAATTTATATGCCGCCGCCAACCTCTGGTTTTTGTCCTAACACCGAAGCTGGGAGAGATGCGGAAATACTCTCTTCCTGCTGCACACTTTTGGCCAGTGCACGCTTATTGAGATAGTACCGACGTATAAGGGAAAGATTTAGAAAAACACGAGATCCCAAAACAATGACAGCTACCAAAGCCAGGTTAACACCTATTCGATCTCCCAGCCAGGCCAGACTAGCTGCGAGAAGTGTATTCAGGATAAAACCACTAGCAAAAATGTCATTCTGGAATCTGCCTTCTATCCCAGCTTTCACTCCTCCGAATACCGTGTCCAGACCGGCAAGCGCCGCCACAGAAAGATAGGGGGCAAAATCGGCGGGTATTTCCCATTTAAAAGCTGTAAATGCAGCGAATCCCACAGCAAATCCCGATACCAGGCTGACCAGCGGCAACCACGATCTCATTACTTACATCCTCGCAATTCTATTTTTGAGCATCTTTTTCAGTTTCACTTTTACTGTTCTTTTCGGGCAAAGCAGATTTTGGCGGTTTTGCGAAATGCATCTGCGTGCTTCCGGAATAAGCTGGAAGCACTAGTTTTGATTTCTTATCCATGTGAACCATAGCAGGATTCACTTTTCTGATTTCGTCAAGTACACCTTGAGGTAGATTCATGCCTCCGTACAGAGCATTTGTATTGCCGATTGCCTGGATAATGTAGGGTGGGGCAGCCGGTACAAAATTGATATGCACTACAGAGCCCACACATCGTATGGCAGTCTGCGTGCTGATTCTTTGGCCATTTACAGCAATTGCTTCTGCACCAGATACCTTGAGCTCATTCACCACATTTGCTATGTCTACATCGTGAATGTAGTTGCCCAGATTGATAGGATCATTTGGGGCAAGGCCTTCTTTAATGTTATCCGTGAGGGTAATCTGGACTCCACTACCGGAAACCTCTGTAAGCCCGGCAATGACTTTTGTCTCCTGAAGCTCTTTATTTAAAGTGCTTGCTGCGTCTGTCCCTTTGCCAAGTTTATTCTCCAGCTCAGTATTTCGGTCTCGAAGTTTCTTTATCTCCCCTTCAGACTGCTGCGCTTTTTCAACTGCTACCTGAGTACTGCTGCCGTAGCTGAGAGCAGGGTTGTTTGATCGAACCCCATTCCGGGCAATCTGAGTAGCGGTAAATGCAGACGCAGCAAGAACCATACCCAGCACAAAACAGACAGCGCTGATCTGCCAGAGAAAGGAACGATGATGCATACTTGCTGAAAAAACACTCATGATTTTCTGTAATTTTCGAGATAAAAAATGATGCGAACTGGACTTAAAACTTATAATTTAGTAGTATCTGATATGGATGGAGCAGCAGATACATGCTTTCTGTCTTTCAATATACATACCGGACTGGCAGGAACACTGAGATTTACGGATAAAAATCTGTTCGATGCATTCGGCTCGACTCTGTATAGCCGCTGCGTGAGTGACATCTTCTGCTCCCAATCTGCCCATGATCCAAAGTTAATTCTCAGATCGTCCTTCATATTTAAGCATATATTATCGCTTTGGTCAACCTGAATTTTAGCAATTCTAGCAGCTGCGTCCAAATTATTGTGCGGCAGCTGTTCCAATATAGTTTCCAGAGCTAAACTGCGTACTGGTTCTCCAATGCTAGGCGATTTCCACCCTACTAACTCCACCTTCGGAAGTCTATACATAAATTCAGTGCGCGCAATCCGAATGGGTACCCCTAGAGCATCAATTTCGAATAACTCTGAAGCGGATTGCAGCAGCAATACTGGTACTCTTGCCTGTGTTCGAATGGTAATGTTGGTAGGGAGTGATCTATTCACGGACGCAGATCTAATCCATGGGAGCACCGTTACTGCCTGTAGAATTCTAGAGTTAGGAGCAGTTATCCAGTTTGTGCCTGGAGTAATCTGTACTGACCTGCGAGTATTATTGGCTTCTACTTCAGTAAGTGCATTTAAACCTGAAATCTGTATTTTGCGAATAGCAAAAACGGGGGAAGTAAGCAGCGCCGTCGCAATTTCTACGATGAGAAGTGATCCCAGTATCCACAATATTCGATTCCGTGTATCTCTTACTTGCGCATGTTGATGCGTTTTTTTAACGTGGGATAGCTTGCTCGCATTGTCTGAAGATGAATCCGAAGTGAGCCTTTCTGGATATTGATATCTAGTTTTTTTTTGTTTCATCGAAGCTGACGAATTATGTTCTTCACGCATTGATTATTTCCAAAGTAAAAGGTGTCAATTTTCAGATGCGAGTGTATAGCTGATTAGCAATTTAAGAAGTTCATGAAATGGAAGTCCATCATGCGCGGCGGCATGAGGGAGAAGGCTCGTAGGTGTCATACCTGGAATGGTATTCACTTCAAGCACAAAAATTTCATCACCATGCAAAATCATATCCGTGCGGGACATTCCTCTGCATCCTAATTCGAGGTGGCATATTTCAGCATATTTCTGCGCCAAATTTGTTATGCTGTCGGTAAGGCGTGCTGGAATGATATGTGTGCTGCCACCCTCACTGTATTTACTCTGATAGTCATAAAATTTGGATTCTGGAACTATCTCAATAGCAGATAGGACTTTTAAATCTCCTCTGCAGTTCCCTAAAACACTTACTGTTATTTCGGTACCATGAATGTATTTTTCAACGAGAACTTCAGAGTCGAAATCAAGCGCTTTGCAGATGGCAGGAATCAGTTCGGATTCTTGTTCTACAAGACTGCAGCCAAAAGTTGAGCCTTCAGAGTTTGGTTTAACAAACACCGGAAATCCTAGTTTTGCTGCGACTTCATTAGTAACACTTTGCTCAGATTGTACGATATCTACGGCATTGAAGGAGATATCGGGCACAAATGGCACACCCTTGGGAGAGAGCAGTTGTTTGGTTTTGGTTTTATTCATTGCTAAAGCGCTGGCCAGTACCTCTGAACCCGTATACGGAATCTGCATGAGATTGAGCATCCCTTGGACAGAACCGTCTTCGCCGCCTTTGCCATGAAGTGCAATGAATACAATGTCGGGCCGGGTTGAAAGTGTAAACAGATCGAGAATATCGATGGCATATGCTTCATAGCTCGTGGGATCCAGAGCGGCAAGAATCATGCTGCCCGTAGAGAGCGACACCTCTCTTTCGCTCGAGCTGCCTCCCATCAGTACGGCGACTTTAAGCCGATCACCACTGTTCATTGAGGTCCCTCAGTTTTGGCGATCAGGCTTGCAAGTTTTTCTCCCTGCTCCCGAATGTTTCCCGCACCCATGAATATCACCACATCATTTCCTTTGAGAATTGTATTTATTTTTTCAGGAATTTCCGTACGGTCTTGAATATAACTGGCGTCCAGTTCAGGGCGAATTTCCCGGGCAATCCGTACAATGTCTGCCGCATTCACACTTGGAATCGGCACTTCACGCGCAGGATAGATATCCGTGACAATCAGTATATCTAGTTTGGCAAGCGACGCTGCAAAATTTGTCAGGAAATCGCGGGTACGACTATATAGATGTGGCTGAAATACGCCAATCAATCTTCTTTCAGGGAATGCATTTCGAAACGCGGATATAGTCGCTCGCAGCTCTGTTGGATGGTGCGAATAGTCATCATAGATTCTAACTTCGCCATCTATTCGATTCTCCAATGCAATCAGTTCCTGTCTTCGGACAACACCTCTAAACGCTTGCAATCCTGCTACAACCTGTGGTGCAGATAACCCTAGAATATGGCCTGTGGTGGCTGCAGCGAGTGCATTTAAAACGTTATGCTGTCCAGGAACCTGCAGTGTTATCATGGAAAAAGGAATCTCACAGTGCCATTCAAACGATGCTTTTTGAGTAAGGCTTAGATTCTTGCCACGCCCACCGCTAAATCTCTTATTTCCAATTCCATATTCCAGCGTTTTCACACTCGCGGGTAGCGAATTGGCGAGATTTGCACAGTTTTCATCATCTCCGCATAGAATAACAGTACCATCATTACGCACCCCTTGCAGGAACTTCTGAAAACTCTCTACCACCTTCTCGAATGTCCCATAATGATCGAGATGATCTGCTTCAACATTGGTGATTACTGCAATATCCGGTTTCAGATACAGAAACGAGTCGTACGCTTCGCAGGCTTCTGCGACGAGGGGACCATTCAGGCTGCCAATCCGGCAATTACCGCCTAATTGAGATACTTCCCCACCTACAAAAACAGTAGGGTCTTCACCTGCTGTCTGCAGCATTAAACCGATCATTGCGGTGGTGGTTGTCTTCCCGTGTGTTCCGGAAACTGCTATGCGAACCCCCTGGTGGGCAGCCATCAGCTCACCTAAAAATTCTGCACGCGAGACAACTCTTATCCCTCTGCGATGTGCCTCAACGATCTCTGGATTCTCTTCCCACGAGACGGCTGAGGTGGCGACAACTAAATCGACATCTCTACCAATATTTTCCGCACTGTGCCCTTGGTGGAGTGCCGCTCCATGCATTTTGAGTCGATCTAATGCTGGATTTCCAACTGTCGAGATCGTGAGGTCTGATCCGGATACACGAGTCCCTCTAGACTGTACATACTGAGCAAGACCGCTCATTCCGATTCCGGCTATTCCTACAAAATGTATATACTTTGGTAACTGATTCAATCTCAGCCTGGTCCTTAACACCGCTATTTTGATACCATAGATCAGGTCTTATAAAGATTCTTACGCCCTTGAGCAATCACAATGTTCGCTACTTCTTCCCCAGCATCCGGTTTGCCAAGATCCATGGCACATTCACTAATAAATGCAAGACGATTTGGTTCGTCCTGAAGTGTTTTTATAAGTGATATCAGTTTTTCTGAAGATAGTTCGTGTTCTGCCAGATGGACTGCTCCACCACCACGCTCTACTGCGCGAGCATTATACGTCTGATGATCAGCATACGCTGTAGGAAGCGGAACGACTATGGCCGGAAGTCCATTTACCATCGCTTCAGCAAGAGTTGAAATACCGCCTCTGCAGACCATCAAGTCTGCTGCACGAAGCGCTAACGGTAGTTCATCTCCGTCCAGGAATGCCACGGGGAGATGTCCTTTGTTCATCGTAAACCCCGCCGCTTCGGCTAGATTCAAAACATTCTCAATATTTTTTTGACCAGTTTGATGGATAACTTGAATACCCATACTAAAGAGGTAAGGAAGCGATTCTACTATTACTGTATTAATAGCCTTTGCTCCCTGACTTCCGCCTATCACCAAAAGCGTAAAACGATTGGGATCGAGTTCTTTGAAACTCGCCCTGGCAAGCTGTTTAGACATCTGTTCTGGAGCAACAATACTTTTCCGAATTGGCAGGCCAGTCCATACTCCTTTTCCATCAGGAAACTGATTTACAGTCTCAGGAAATGTAACACAAATTTTCCTGGCAAAACGAGCAACCAGCCTATTGGTTCGCCCTGCAAGGAAATTCCCTTCATGGAGTATTGTTGGGATATTGAGACTGGCTCCTGCTAGCGCCGTCGCGGCGGCAGCATAGCCACCAGTACCGACTACCGCATCGGCCTGAAAATCTTTAATAACTTTACGCGCTTCACGAAATCCCTGCAAGAGCGACCACAGTACTCCAAATGTTGATACGGAGAGAAGCTTACGAAGCTTTCGAGACTGCACGGCACGAAATGGTATTCCCGATCTCGGAACAATCTCAGTTTCCATTCCGCTGCTGCCGCCAATGAAAAGTACTTCTGATGTTGGATCGATCTTTCGCAGCGCTTCCACGATTGCGATAGCAGGCATAATATGTCCGCCAGTTCCTCCGCCGCTCACAACCACTTTCATTTATTAGGATGCTCCAAGAGTGGACGTCTCCTGTTTGCCAGCCTTGACTCTGTTGCCTTTGGGATTCTCATTGGGCTGATGGGATATATTAATCAGAATTCCTACACTGCTTAGCAAAAGTGAGAGTGAAGTGGAACCAAAACTGATAAAGGGCAGCGGTACACCTGTGGCAGGAATAGTATTCGTTACAACGGCAATATTAATGAATGACTGCCAGCTGATAAGTGCAGCTATTCCACCTGCCAATAGGGTGCCGAACTGATCCTTAGAATTTAGCGCGATCCAAAAACCTATAGCCCCGACCAGAAAAAGCAGTGTCACTACAGGTACTACACGAGCAAATCCAAGCTCTTCCGCTAAAGTGGCAAAGATGAAATCACTCTCACCTTCGGGCATGGAGAATTTCTGTTTACCCTGGCCGATTCCCACCCCAAACCATTTTCCCGAACCTACTGCTTTGAGCGATTGATCCATCTGATAGGCTGCCCCTCGGACATTTTTTGAAGGGTCTTTCCAGGTTTCAAATCTCTGCGTTCGGTGAGTAAATGCGGAAGTCACCAGAACTCCTGCAAGAGCACAAAACCCGATTACCATGCACAGATGGCGCTTTCGAACGCCCGCAAGAAAAAGTTGTGTTATCATCGTGAGGAACAGCACAACTGCAGTCCCTAAATCTGGCTCTCGTTCGATTAGCAAGAGAACAAATAGGGAGATGCTAAGAGGCGGAAGGAGGCCTTTCATCAGTTCACGTGGATTACGATCTTTCCGAGACAAACGGGCAGCCAGGTAGAGTATGAGTGATATTTTTGCTAATTCTGACGGCTGGAATTTAAATGCGCCAACTCCAATCCAGCGTGCAGCAGCACCCACAGGCCTGAAATATGGAAGCCATACAAGGCATAACATCAGTATCGAAACAAATAGCATCGGCTCGGCAAAAGATCGTAGTTTGCGATAATTTATGTGTGACAGTATGAATAGGCCTGCAAGCCCTAACGCCATTCCCACGGTCTGTTTTTTGAGATAAGAAAAGGCATCACTATTAGGTTTAGATGTCACAAATGCTTTGGCATAAGTCGACTCAAACACCATCAGTAAACCTATGGTGACTAATATCAGAGTTATACCAAATAGTATGATACCAGCAGGGAAC
Organism: Chthonomonadaceae bacterium; assembly: GCA_025352825.1. Taxonomy (GTDB): domain Bacteria; phylum Armatimonadota; class Chthonomonadetes; order Chthonomonadales; family Chthonomonadaceae; genus JANXSG01. The sequence continues at coordinate 37,164 of JANXSG010000153.1, forward strand.
TTCTTATTAGATTCTGCATTTGTCAACACTCAGTCACCAGGCTTTGCACGGCACATCGGAAAGCCCTTCCTCTATCTTCGAAATCATCAAACATATCGAAACTTGCGCATGCAGGGGCAAGTATCACAGTATCACCAGATACGGCAAGATGCGCTGCATTTTGTACTGCCTCTTCTAAACTATCAGACCGGCTTATCTTGGTATAGCTGCCTGCTCGGAATACAGTTTCCATCTTCTCTGCTGCAGAGCCTATCAATATAAGATGCTTTGCCTTCTTGTGCAGGGCGTCCGTAAGCGATGCAAATTCCAGCCCTTTATCTGCGCCTCCCGCGATCACAATCGCAGGACTTCCCAGGGACATTATCGAACTCACTGCGGCCGCCACATTCGTACACATACTGTTATTAATATAGCGCACGCCTTCTATTTCACGAACCAGTTCCATACGATGCGCAACGCGTGGGAAACTTTCAACGGCATCTGCAATAGAGTCGGCATCTCCACCAATTGCTAGTGCCGCCGCCGCCGCCGCAAGCACATTTTGAATACTGTGAATACCAGGAAGCGTGAATGGCATATCTTCACGATGCATAATCGCCACAGGTGACTGGCCATTCGTAAGCCTCACTGTCAAGATATCTTTTGGCAGCCAGGCACAGGGACCGTCGTCTGGAGGCTGTGAAGCAGTTGTAAACCAGCATCTCTTTTGACGATTCAAACTCAAACCGATCTCGCGTGTTACAGGATCATCATAGTTGACTACTGCCCAGTCATCCTGCTCCTGGGCATCAAATATTCGTGATTTGGCTGAGGCATACTCTTCGAAACTTGCATGACGGTTCAGATGATCAGGAGTGATATTGGTGAGAACCGCCACTTTTGGCGCAAAATCCTGCACCCATTCCAGCTGAAAACTGCTGATTTCCGCTGCGATCACGCGCTTTTTTTGACTTCCCTGCAATTCTGGTGAGGATTCTCGAACTGCCGCCTCTACCAGCGTGCATTTTATCTCGTCCGCGCTTACGTTTCCAGCAGCTACACCATCAAATCCAGCACGATTAAGGATGGCAGCTATCAGTAAAGTGGTCGTCGTTTTCCCATTTGTTCCAGTGACTGCGATTATTGGGTCTTCGGTGAGCAGGAAAGCTAGTTCAATTTCGGACCATATCGGGATATTTCTTTGCTGTGCGGCATATAGAATTTCAGAACGTTTAGGTATACCCGGACTGACTATTACATTTTCAGTTCCTTCTGGGAGTGCCATATCCGCACTGCTTTCGCCTATCAAAGGAATTCCCATAGCGCTGAGTTCAATGACTACTGCAGAATCAAGTTTGCAAATCGGTTTACTGTCCGAAAGTGTTACTAGGGCTCCTAGCCGCGCGAGAGCTCTTACTGCTGCCACTCCACTACGGCCTGCTCCCAACACACTGATTCTTTTCCCCCGGAACTGCTCGTTTATCAAAACTAACCTCTTACCCATAAGAGCGCGATTGCTGCGAATAGCGCACCAGCCAGCCAGAATCTCTGCACTATAAGGGTTTCCGGCCAGCCAATTTCTTCAAAGTGATGATGAATGGGTGTGCGGCGAAAAACGCGGTGTTCCCTTGCATATTCGATTCCATACTTACGTTTACGCCATTTAAATACCATTACCTGAATAATTACTGAAAATAGCTCACACCAACACACCAATGAAGCCACGATTAAGCCGACTTCCTGTTTACCTAGCAGAGCTAACCCAGCCAGCCCTGCTCCGAGTGCAAGGGATCCGGTATCTCCCATAAAGATGCGTGCGGGATGCGCATTCCACCATAAAAAACCTGCCAATGAGCCCGCAAGAGCTACCCCATAAAAGCCAAGAGAAGGGTAGAGGCTCTGCCCTAGAAGTGTTGACATTGCAAGGCATATGATGATGGTAACTCCACTGGATAGCCCATCCAGCCCATCGGTGATGTTGGTGGCATTCGAAAGTCCTACAACAAAAAGCACCGCCAAAAAGTAGTACCAAATACCAAAATCTATCACTCTGCTATCCGATAGGTATCCCGCGATGTTGATTGAAGGAATTACTTCGACACTGGTAGTCAGGCCAGCCTGTGCCGTCTTAGCTAGCCAGAGTACAAAGATTGCCGATGCAAAAAACTGGGCAATGAGCTTTTCGCGTGCTCTGAATCCAAGATTTTTACCGCGCCTGGCACTGAGCAGATCATCAACAAACCCGATGATTCCAAATATTAGGGTGAGTCCCAGCACAGGCAATAGAATATAATCCTGCGCGGGATGGCGATTCTCACCTAACTGTATACGAATAAAATAGACAGCGACTGTGACCGACAAAGAAAACAGGATGAGCAGGCCACCCATTGTAGGAGTGCCCTGCTTGGATGCATGAGTCAGTGGAGCGTCCACACTTACATTCTGTCTGGCTCCCAGTCTTTGAAGCATTTTTATTGCTGCCCGTCCGGGAAGTGCAGCCAGCGCGAAAGCGACGATAAACCCTAACGACAGGCTATCCATTGTCAGGATGATTTCTTTGTGAAATTAGATTTTGTACGATACACTCCATCTCCATTGCATGAGAACCCTTGATAAGTACTACATCTCCAGGACATACTATTTTATTTACAATTTTGGACAGCTCACCCGAATCGCAATAGTGCATAACTTCAGGCGTATAGCTAGTACTAACCAGTGCGCCACGCTCGATATCCTTTGCCATCTCACCCACAGTCACCAGCAGCTCAATACGTTCCCGACTGACCTGCTCTCCAATTGTAAAATGAGCCGTTTTGCCCTTATCTCCCAGTTCCTTCATATCGCCTAGAATGGCAACCTTGCGTTTTCCCGGGATACTGGAAAGAGTGGATATTGCGGATGACATGCTTTCCGGGCCTGCATTATAGCAGTCGTCCAGGAGAGTGATATCATCTCCAATTTTACGAATCTCCATGCGGCCATCTGCACCAGGCCAGGTCGAAAGAGCATCAGCGCACTCCTGAAGAGAGAAACCGCAACTCTCAGCAGCAGCTATGGCGGACAATGCATTGGAAACATGATGCATTCCAGGAACAGAAAGTTTGAAATCGACATTCTGCCCACTTGTAGTCGAATGCACGACGAACTCTACTCCACTTCCATCTTGTGTGATGGTCGATTTTCCAATCAACTCTATATCTGCCTTTATTGAGGGAACGATAGATGTTGTCTTTCGCCTGCAGGTTACAGGTATGGCAGCGGAAAGAATTTCTGAGTAGGGCGAATCAACTGGATAGATCGCAATTCCTTCACCGGGCAGTCCAGCAAAAAGTTCTGCCTTAGCATGTGCGATATTTTCCATGGATCCTAGCCGCTCGATATGCGCCATCCCAATATTAGTTATAATCCCGATATTTGGCTGAGCAATTTCCAGCAGGCGGGCGATCTCACCTGGGCCGCGCATCCCCATCTCAATCACAGCTATGTCATCTTCGAGCGCCAATCGAAAAACGGTCTGTGGGACTCCGATTTCATTGTTGAAATTCTTTTCACTCGAGAGTACTCGTTTCTGAGTTCGAAGAATGTGCGCGAGCATCTCCTTGGTCGAAGTTTTACCCGCACTGCCAGTAATTCCGATTACTGGGATTTTGAATAGATTACGATAGCTCTGAGCCATGTCTCCCAGCGCTTTGAGAGTATCCACAACACGAAGCAAGGGGAAATATCTCTTAACTGCTGATTGGGATACAACCGCCGCCACAGCGTCTTTCTGGTAAGCATCGTGCAAATATAGCAATGCTTGAACTGGACTTAGTTCCGGGTTCTCTCCCTTCAGAGCAACAAAGAGATCACCTGGCTGAAGAGTGCGCGTATCGGTGGACACCCCACTTACTAAACTATTGTCTGAATAGGAAAGTGGGAGCCCAAGAGCATCCGCGAATAGCTTGAGAGGTACGGGTTCCATCAGTTTTTCTCATCTTCAAGCTGCTGAAGAATCTCGCCAGCCACCAGTCGATCATCGAAAGGAAGCACCTCATCGCCTACGATCTGGTAATCCTCGTGTCCTTTACCTGCGATCAGCACGATATCGCCAGGCATTGCGGATCTTATAGCGAACTCGATCGCCTCCCGTCGATTGGGATGCACAAGTACCTTAGCAACAATGTTATTATCAACCGCAGAATCCATTCCAGCCAGCACCTCAGCAATAATCTCTCCCGGATTCTCGTGTCTGGGATTATCCGAAGTCACGATGGTCACATCCGATAGTGTTCCCGCCAACCGACCCATTTTCGGACGCTTGGTACGATCTCTGTTTCCCCCGCATCCGAATACAGTTATCAGGCGGCTGGGTTTCAAGCTTCTAGCTGACCTGAGCAGGTTATCCAGGCCATCAGGAGTGTGAGCGTAGTCCACGATAACGCTAAACCCCGGAGAACCCACTCGTATAGATTCGAATCGGCCGGGCACAGCTTTCATGGAGGCAAGGCCAGCTGCAACTTTTTCAATCGGTATGCCTAAACGTACGCAGCACGCCGCTGCTCCGAGAGCATTTGAAACTTGAAATGCGCCCCCGACGGCAAGTTCTATTGGATACTCATATCTCTTCGTCCCATCGTCGTAGATCAAAATGAATCGGGAACTCTCCGCTGTGAGAGCTACATCGCGCACAGTTAGTACACCAGGCGTATCAGTGGTCGAGAAAGTGACGATCTCTCCCCGTGCCAGGGTAACTAGTTCTCGCCCTTCCCACTGGACGACGTTGATAACTGACAGGAACGTCTTACCATCCAGCCGGGGATATCTTATGGGATACTCCGCAAATAGCCTTGCCTTCGTATCGAAGTAGGCCTCCATTGTCTTATGATAGTCCAGATGATCTTGAGTAATATTTGTAAACACAGCAGCATTGAATGCGATTCCCGCGGTGCGATCTTGATCGATCGCATGGGAAGATACTTCCATCACCGCGGCATCAGCGCCTTGATATTTCATTCGAGACAGCAGAGCTTGCAGTTGGTCAGCTTCAGGTGTGGTATGTTCGCTTTCAAGACGAACACCATCAATCTCGGCCCCTAGAGTTCCAATGACTCCCACGCTTCTTCCTGCCCCACGAAGTATGGCAGCAATCATCAGTGCGGTGGTAGTCTTCCCATTGGTTCCGGTAATCCCTATCATGGTAAGATGATGAGAGGGTTGATCAAAAAATGCACAAGCAATAATTGGTAGGGCTTTTCGTGTATCAGGGACTGTGATCACACAAATATCATCCGGAATGGAGACGCCTAATGCATCAAGAGCGCCTTGATTGACCACCAAAGCAGCAGTCCCCAACTTGACTGCCTGCAGTGCGAAATCATGCCCATCGAATTGGGCTCCTTTGAGACAAATAAAAAGAGATCCTTTTACAACTTTTCGGGAATCGTGAGTGATTCCCGATATTGATAGGGAACATAGACCAGTGCAAACCGCGTCAGGCATTTCCGAGATAAGTTGTTGGATAGTCAATTAAGTACTGGTCTCCTGAGTTGGCCTCGTGTAGTATAATTATTTCATATAGGAATGCACATTATAGCAGTAATGCAGAAAAAAAAGGCCGTACCACCACCGGGAAATCCCGTTCGCAAGCACGGCCCAAATCTATACGCATGACCGGAGCAAGGCTGCGTACAGTTGCGCGTGATCAAACAACTTAAATAACTGTCTTGGCAGAATGTCCACCGAATTAGTGTCTTGCTATAATATGCATCGCGACTTGATTATTCGATTTTGAATGTGCCTTCATAGTAGCGATTTTGTACTGAGATGACGCTGGATCGTCCTGCGGGACATGCCAAACCTGCATCATCCGCATGGCGATATCATGAAACGCTGGAGCAGCTACCTCAGCTCCAAAGTGGCCATTTTTCGGCTCATCTACACCCACCAGGATAACTGCACGCGGAACGAATTTTGGACTAGCCGGAAGAAACCCAACAAACGATGCATAGTATCCCTGCCCGTGGTCTTTTGTTGCCGTTCCTGTCTTTCCCGCAATTTGATACCCCGGAATCGCAGCGACCTTTCCTGTTCCTTCTGATACTACCCCGCAGAGCATCGCGCGTACCTTTTCAGCGGTATTTTCTTGAGTCGCTCTGCCAGCACGAATTGGCTCCCAGCTTTTAATTACAGTGCCATTCCCTGTGGTAAGGGATGAAATCAACCTTGGTTTCATCAGAATACCCTTGTTTGCGATCGCTCCATAGGCCAATGCAACGTGCATTGGGGTGGTTACAATTGATTGTCCAAAGGCGACACGCGCGGCGTTTGCCGCCGTAAAGATTTCCATGTGTCTATTGCGTTCGTTTAGTATTTTTTCTATTGGGCTATGTTTAGGATAGGCATAGCTTCCTGTTGCCGCATCAAAAATGGTAGAGTTAGATGAAATACGACTTACATGCTGATCGAAATATAGTCTGCCCGACTGTTCGTTTGGAATACTGATGTCCAGTTTTGAGAGTATTCCAAAATTGGCTTCCGTCTCATACAGCTTGCTCGGTCCCATCCTCATACCAATTTCTGCTGCGCCTACATTGCAGGACTGGCGCAGTATTCCTCTGGCAGTGAGCGTGCCATGTCCGGTATGGATGTCATTTCCATGCAGGACACATCGTATGGTCTTATTAGATACCCTTAATGAGCCAGGGCAGTAGAACGCCGAGTTATCATTAATATCTCCACTGTCGTAAGCACCACAGATCGTCACTGCTTTGAGCGTGCTGCCCGGATCAAAGAGCATTGTACTGCAGCGTTCCCACTGTGCTTCTACGGATATATCGGAATGCTGGCCAGGATTGGGGTCAAAGGTTGGAGCGCTTACCATCGCTTTGACATCTCCGGTTGCTGGATCGATAATAACGATAGATACCCCTTTTGGGTTATATTTTTCTAGGAGCTTTTGAGCAGCATCCGTTGCAATACTCTGCGCGGTGGAATCGATGGTGGTATGAATATTAGAACCGTCTTCTACCTGAGTGACAATTTGAGATGTGTCAGGAATAACTCTGCCATGGTTATCCTTCTCGACTGTGATTTCCCCTGATTTGCCCTTAATTATACTATTTAGAGATTTTTCTAATCCCGAGACACCATTTCCTGTGCTGCTCATAAACCCTACGAGTTGTGCCGTATTCTTGCCTGTGGGGTACATTCTCTTAGACCCATTATTTATGCTAAAACCCAGAAGATGGGTCGGCGATAATCTTATTGCCTCACTGATCTCCAAATCTATATCTTTTTTAATCAGCACGTATTGAAATGGAATCTCCCTGTTCGCCTCTATACAGGCTTTATACAAAGTTTTTGATGTATCTGTGCCACGTAGAGTATCCATATTTTCTGGAGGGTAAACTGCATGAGCAGCTGGTTTTAATAATTCTGGGTGCTTTGCTATATTTTCCTGAAATTGATTGCAGCCTTTGAGAATCTTTGCAGCTATCTGTTCCTCAGGCATCTGCAGTATCGACGCAGCAGAGGACATACTTTTGTCTAACCATGTTAGAAGTTTTTCTTTTTTTTCGCCGGCAAGATTCTTTTGAGCTGCAATTGCAGACGGGTCGAAATGTATCTCCCCTGAATAGATGTTGTTAGCCAGAGGATTTCCAGCGTTATCTAATATCACCCCGCGCGAAGGCATTGGGTTTTCAGTTTTTTTCCGGGCTTTTGCTGAAAGAACACTCAGTCGGTCTCCTTCTACACCTTGCAGATAGAGAAGCTTTGCAACGAGCTGCAGATAACACAGGAGAGTAATAGTGAAAGCTATTGATACTCTTTTTCTATGGAAAGTTGATGAACCCAAAGTTCGAACTGCCATTGAAACTCTCACTCTCTCGCTGTTTAGCGTATTGAAGAACTGGCGATAACCTGGCTATTCTGCCTGCGATCTTCTCCAGCAAACACAACCGCCTGTTCATCCAACGGAATCATGCCTTGTTTGACAGCGTTCTTTACCACACTCGATTCTAATTCAGCGATCACCGTTTGCTGCTGCAAAATGTGATTGCGTTCTCTGGTGCGATTTAAAGTATCCTTCAGTTGCTTTGTTCGAAAGGTCTCCACGGTTACTCTTGAGCAGCCTGCAAGATAGATTAAGCCGAAAGCTGCTGAAAAAATAAAAAGTGCGAGCATTATCCCCACGGTGCTGCTAAACATGCCAGGCGAAGAAGAAACCATTTCATGCTTAGCATCTGGGCTGAGCTTTGGTTCGATAATGGAGCCTGCTGCAGGTTGCCCCGACTGTGAACGGTGCTTGTATCTCTCTGAATGGGTACTGCGTGACCTATAATCACTCTGTTGAATTCGCTCTGCTGACCCCATCGCCTTCTCCTTTCGCTTATTGTGAATGACTGGCAAGCTTGGTAAATATCTGATATAGCGCTATTTATAGTTTCTCTGCTGCGCGCAGGCGAGCACTTCGCGCTCTGGGATTCCTTGTAGTTTCTGTATCCGAGGAAACAATTGGTTTCCTCGTGATGAGCTTCAGGATGGGTTCCGGCCGGCTTTGTGCTGCGAATACACTTGCCATGGAAGATGCCTGAGGCAATGGTGTGAGGCCTGCCCATGCGGTGAACGCCTGTTTTACAATGCGGTCCTCAAGTGAATGGAAACTGATTACTACAATCCGGCCACCTGGTTTAAGGCGGTGTACTGCTGATTTGAGCCCCGTTGTTAACTCATCCAGTTCACTGTTTATTGCAATTCGGATCGCCATCATAGTTTTTGTAGCCGGATGAATATCTCTTGGCCATGCAGATTTTGGGATCGATATTTCGACTGCACGAGCCAGTTGTGCTGTGGTTGTGATGGCATCTTTGCTCTGTCGCATCTGAACGATGGTACGGGCAATCCTTCGTGAGAATCGCTCCTCCCCAAACTCCCAAAGTATTCGTGCGATCTCTTCTTCTGTCTCTTCCGCCAAAAGATCTGCTGCAGTGCGTCCGGTTGATGTATCCATCCTCATATCTATTCGTTCATCTCTGCGAAAAGAAAAACCACGGTCTGTATCGAGTTGATGAGACGACACTCCGAGATCGAAAAGAACTCCATCAAGACCGGCATTAGCAATATCCGCACGTTCTGCTAATGCCGACTCCATTCTGCTGAATAGGGAATGTATCAGAACTACGGAGACGGTTCCTGCTGCCTCAAACAGCCAAGGCCCAGCTGTTTCAAGTGCATCTCTATCTCTATCCAGAGCAATGAGCATTCCATCCGGATTGATGAGAGGTAAAATATGGCTGCTATGCCCTCCTCCACCAAGAGTACAGTCCAGGATGGTTTTCCCAGCTGAAAGGTTGAGCAGTTCCAGAGATTCCTGCAGCAGTACAGGTTCGTGATAACTACTTTTGCTGCTCAATGAGGATTCCTCCCTGCAGCCATCATTCCGTATCTTCGGCAGCAACGGATCCCACTGCAACACCAACTGCGCCTAACATGACTTCTGACGGTTGACTTGAAGCTTTTCTCGCCTTAGAAGCAGAAGCAACATTATCCTGAGTAAATTTTGCGCTATAGTCTTCCCAGTGAGTCCGATTCCATATTTCGACCCTGTTACCATTTCCCACAACGATGCAGGGGTCTTTTTCTCGAAGTTTCGCCCATTCGCGCATATAGAGAGGAATCTGAAGCCTGTTTTGCTGATCATAACCTACAATTTCACTATTACCGAACATTCGCTGAAGAAAAATCAGATCAGGATTTTGTTCATCGTAAAAATCTTCGCTCAATAGCGGTTCTTCCAGGCGATTCCACACAGCCATCGGATATATTCGGATATGGTTATCTGGCCCGGTGGAGATTGCAAACTCCGCTCCGAGTATTTCTCTGAACTTTAAGGGGACAATTACCCGGCCTTTTTCATCCAGGCCATGTTCAAATCGTCCCCACATTCTTGGTTGATCTTTGCCGATTGCCATTTATGAATGCCTGCAACTATTTGATTCTATTATCTGAATATCTGATTGGGATCTGTATACTATTTAAATACTACTTATAAACTACTTAATTACCACTGTATTTTACAATTATACAGGTCTTTTACGACCCTGTCAAGGGAATGACAGGATTATTTTTTATGATTTTATATCTAGCTGATAGGATCTGGAGGCAGCTATGGACAGACAGCTTAACATAGGTAAGGATTGAAGTAGGAAAAGGTGGATATGAGTGGTATCTGGGTGTAAAATATCATGATAACAACTGCTATTCTTTCGTTGTTCATGGAGAAATTGAACTTTGGCTGACCCTATTCGACAAATAAACGGATGGACATCCACGCGTTGCCAGCGAATGACCGCTAGTATTGAATTTGGCCAGCTGCTTCGCCGCGATCCTCTTGCCTTCGCGGTAGATCAGATCGCGCGGCATGAACATCGAACCTGGTTTGAACCTCATTGGGGGAGAGCTCGATATCTCGCAGGGCGATTTCCACACTGCACAGTATTTTCTATCCCAATAGAATCAGAAACGATCAACCTTCACAAAGTGCCTGCATGGAGGCCAAAAATGAAAGTAAGCGAAGTGTAAAGGGTGAAGTGAACGTGAGTTGGGGTATTCTCAAGGAGTAGATTGAGATTTGTCTGTCTGCTAAACTTTACAAAGCAAGGAGCTAGAGGTGCGATGGGTGTGGTACGACTAGGTATTGTAGGGCCGAGTTGGTGGGTGAACTATTGGCATCTTCCGGCAATTCATAAGCATCCAAATGCTGAAATTACAGCAGTCTGTGGAAATTCGAAGCGTGATTTAGGGAAAGTCCGAGAGAAATATGGCGAAAAAGCCCATTACTATACCGATCTGGAAAAGATGCTCGATGAAGCACATCTTGATGGCGTAGTCATCTGTACTCCTAACGATGTGCATCATCCCGCTGCGATGGCCGCGTTGAAACGTGGAATCCATGTAACTTGCGAAAAACCTGTCGCGATGGATGCTATCCAGGCTCGCGAAATGGCAGATACCGCAAAAACAAATGGGCTCATCGGAATGTCAAACTTTCCTTACCGCTCGAATCCCGCAGCCATTAGAATGCGGACATTGGTCAACGAGGGATATATAGGAACCCCACTGCACATAACTGGCTCCTATCATGGAGCATTTGGGTTAGGTAACCGGCCGGGCTGGCGCGGAGTGAGGGAGAAGAGTGGATCAGGAATTCTAGGCGATCTCGGTTCTCATCTTATCGATCTGGCAAGGTTCGTATCTGGCGACGAGTTCAAAGCCGTCTCCGGTCATACCATGACGGCACTATGGGAGGACGGCCTTAATAAGCCGCCCACATTGGTACGTACTGAAGACGAGCGTGTGCTTCCTAGAAACGACGACTCCTGCGCGTTTCTTTCAGAATTTGAAACCGGGATGCAGGG
>JANXSG010000155.1 GCA_025352825.1 Chthonomonadaceae bacterium
GTGCTCAACTAGGCCAGATCAACCCCGGCAGTGGTCTTCAATATCCCTCACCGGACCCCGTAGGCACTGGCGGCCAGTGGGGATACTATACAGATAATGAGGTAAATCCTTACAGTGGCAGCGCGCCACAGCTGCGCCATCCGTTCACACTCAATGGAGCACGATACTACGATCCATCCGTAGGCCGCTTCCTAACAAGAGACCCGGTAGGTTACGAAGGCGGTATAAACCTATATACCTTCTGCGGTAACAACCCGATAAACTACGCCGATCCTGATGGATTGGACTCTCGTAAGAAAGCAACGATAATTATTGGAAATATATTTGCAGGTGCAGGTGTTCATAAACTTCAGCAACCTTTTATTAACAATGGAGTATATCGAGACAAACGTAATCTCAAGAAACGATTTGAAAAGGCTGGGTATGATGTTACAATCATTGAAAACGCTACAATCATACAAGCAATTAAAGCGCTGAAGAAGTCAGATGCTATAGCGTTTATTTGTTATAGTGGTAGTGGAGAAATTTCCTTAATTCCCGTTGACCCAGATAATGTTGATGATACCGATTATTTGACGGCTGATCAAGATAAACAAGCAAGAAAAGGTAAACCATTTGATTATACAATATTACATGTTTGCTTTTCCGATAGTCCTCAATATTTAGCAGCCTTCGCTGGGGGTAATCGAAAACGATTTGAAGCTTCGAAAGGATTCTGGACACCGTTCGTTAATTTCGACTTAGGTCGTATTTTTTCAAATGTAAGATCAAGTAAGTATAAATACTCTAAAAAGATTGCTCCTCTCAACGGAAGCCATTAATACGTTGAGGAAAATACTATTAAAATATGGCTTCTCTGAAACGTTAAGCAAGCGCTTCATTACATTGTTAAAGTTGACCGCTTTGTTTCTACTTGGATATACGGTATATGTTACATACCAAGAAGACCGCAAAGTTATGATGCTATACGATCAACATGTTGATACCAAACCAGAGCAGGATTATGCCGCTACTATTAGTTTTGCTATTGAGGAAACATATCTAAATTCTGGCCGAATTATTCGATCTCTTCCCGAATTCGGAAAAAGCGCATTTTACCCTTACACAACATCATTTCCACAATTTTGTCGAAATGAGCAGTTAAGCCTCTTTATAAAACAGAGTAATAATCAATATTTGTGTGAATGATGGTCTGAACAAGGAACCATAATAATAAGATTAGGAATTCAGAATATATTTGATGTAGAATCACCTATTGTTGTTACACAGCGCCGTGTAAATCTACTTGCACATGGCACTAAGAATTATACTAATGCTGTTAATCATGTGCGAAATCAGATAATAAAACAGGAATCAAAAGTCAATTATAGAGATTGTAATGTCGGTTTCAGTGTGCGTGCTATCCCAATGTGTGCATTGCAAAATGACATACCTCGAAGTCAATTAGAAATAGTGCAATATATTCATTGGCTGATGTCCTGCGAAGGAACTCCTATATTACAGGATATATGGCATCACAGACTCAAAATTGAATTCGTTGGTGTGACATTCAAATGTATTAGTGCCGGCCCTGATGGTATATTCAACACTAATGATGATATAAGTTCAATTGGATAAACAATTCCTGTGTGCCATTGTATGATGTGTCAGAATCGTAATTTACAAATACATAGATAACAAGAAGAATGGCACACAGGGGATATCATATTATTTCTGATAGACTGATAATATTTTGCCGTTTATACAGGAAATATTTTTTAAGGAATACTCTGGATGGCATGTCTCATCCTCACCATTTCCAATAGGGGACATGCAGGAACAATCCACCGCTTTACTCGGTTCGCTAGCCCCCTCTCCCAAAAACAGGATAGGGGTGACCATTGCGAAAGATTTTCGATGTCATGTCAAGTTCACACTCATCCCCGGCCCTTCTCCCTTCATCACTCGTTCCTCGTTAGGGAGAAGGGAGAGTATATATATCGTCTCTTCGACATGCAATTGTAAAGTGCGAAGTGCAAATAGTAATAGTACTGCTCCTCTCTCCCTCCGAGGCAGGAGGTTTCAGGGAGAGAGGCCGGGAGTGAGGGTAGAACTTTACGTGAAAATGAGAAGATCAACGTATTAATTCTCCCCTCTCCTGTTTTTGGGAGAGGGGGCGGGGGTGAGGGCAATTCAAGTCATCAAAGTAAAAACAGCAATTTCTGGTCGGCAACGGAAGCGAATAGGGACACCTACCTTACCAATCCCACGGTTCACGTAGAGTTTCACTTTCCCAACATCATACCACCCAGCTCGATAGTGCTTTGCACCAATCCTGCGCAGCTCCCTTGATGTTAAAATCGGCACTCTGACCTGACCACCGTGTGTATGGCCGGAAAGTGCAAAGCAAGGGTATGCCGCTATTTTTTCCGAATAAGCAGGGTTATGTATCATCGCTATCACAGCGCTATTTCCTGGGATACCAGCGAAGGCTTTTACTGAATTCGGGTGTCCATGTCGATCATCTTCCAGCCCTGTAAGCCATAAACCCTTCCCAGGCTCGATACTTTCGTTCATCAAAACAGTAATGCCAGAATGCTTCAACATTCTCACCACAGCAGGAGCATCTGAAGTATAGTCGTGGTTCCCCAGAACCGCATAGACTCCTAACCGAGCGCGGAGCGGGGCAATAAGATGCCCGCAGGGAACAATATCCGCTGTATCTTCCGTGACAAAATCTCCAGTGAGCAAAATAAGATCCGGATTTTCTGCGTTCGCCATCGCCACCGCGTGCTTGATGAGATTATCAGGAGTCAGACGACTTCGATGCAGATCAGTCAGTTGCACTACTTTGAGGCCACGCAGCGTTTCTGGCAGATTTGGAATTACAACCTGATGTTCAGTGCGCTCAATCATGGATTCGTTCCAGCCTAACCAGGAGTCGATAACTGCTGCAGAGCACGATCATCTGCCTCTCGATCTTCACTCAGTTTAGCTTGTTCCGATTTAACCTTTTGAATCTTATCGGGAGCTTGTGCATTTAAGTTCGGCAGTACTGTAAGCCAGCGGGAAACCATACCCTCGTACAGATCTGCGATATTTTTACGTTTTTCAGGAGATAACGACATCTCCATCTCTTGATTTCGACGTGACCAATACTCAGAAAGTATGGCATCCGCCAGCTGATACTCTCTATCCGCGTCAGCCCATCTCTGTCGCGTAGCAGCAGAATCCGCAAGGCCAACATGTGCGTTTGCAAAATCTGTTTCGACCATCTCGGGCATGGCGCGTACTTTACCGTAGGGAGCATTTTCGAGAGCGGCCATCTCACCGTACACCAGATCTGCTCTTTCCTGCATTTCATTTAGTGCCAGATTATCCGCTAGTGCCTTCATGTTCTGCAAATTATGTGGCTCTGCCACTCGGGAAATCTCGAACCACTCAATGGCGCTTCTAGCTTCGGCGTTCCGAGCGTAGTACTGGGCCAATCGATAGTAAGTACGCCCAGTTGGTGCAATGCGCACGGCTTTTTTCAATGATTCCAGAGCTTCCGGCTTGCGCTCTATTGCAGACTGAATTACTGCGAGATCAAGATGAGGCTCGGGGTCAAATGGGTCGGCATCAGCGGCACTGCGTAGATATTCGACTGCTTTTGCCCCATCACCAGACTGCATTGCCATAGCAGCAGAATCACTGTTCAGCCTTGCAAGCCCCACGGCGCTTCCTCTCCATATCATCACAAACGAGATCAGCGCAAGCGTCACCAGCATAAATTTTGAAAGTGGTCGTGGGATTTGTGTAATGAGTGGAGCAATTTCTCTGGAAAGACCACTTAGGACTCCCAGGAGTGCGCTAAATACCAGTAAAGTAGCCGCGATATACCAGTCTGAATCTATTGCATTATGAACCAGAGAAGCGGTGACTGAAGCTGCAATGCCGCAAAGCAGGAGAGGTCGGGAAATAACATCAAGAATAAATTCGGGTTTTGATTCTGCATCCTCATCCGAAAGAGTAACCACTTCTGGTACTGTTTCCGCTCGCTTGATAATCAGTAGAGCGTGGGCTGTGAACGCCGCAATAGCAGCAAGCCCTGCTAAGAGCATTATCAGACCAGGAATACCACACTCCGCCATGAACTGAATGTAGCCATTGTGTGCATGAGCAGTGAATGCAGTGAGCGCATACTTGGGGTAGGTAGTCTCAAAATCTCCAATGCCGGTACCCAGAATGGGATTTTTTATCGCCATCCGTACGGTGCCCTGCCAAGTGTATTTTCTGAATTCACCAGAGTGGCTCTGCGAGGCGGCAGCAGCCTCCACCGCAGACATAGCGCTGGGTGCAGGGGATGTCGGAGCCCCCTGTTTTGTTAAAGACTGCGACCCCGCTTTACCTATCACTCGCGACCGCGTAGGCGCTATACCAAGCGCCGCCCCTACCACAAAAACAAGAAATGCTAAACCGATGCGCTTTCCAAGCCCTTTTGAAATTCCTGTCACCGCCGCCACTATCAGGAATATGAGCAGCGAAAGAACAAGTACTCCTGCTCCGGCACGTGAACCCGTGAGCAGTGAGCAGGCACTCTGAATTCCGAGGCTGATTCCGAGTGATAGTCTAATTAATGTGTCTTTGGCAGCAACAAAGTAGGCGAATGTGATGGGAACAGTAAGGAGCAGGAAACCTGCTAAAAAATCGGGATTGGCGAAGTTTCCAAAAGTCCGATGGTTCCAAACTCCGTCTTTCCAGAAACTCAGATACTCATTTACTCCAGAAGCGCCTGCAATTGTTCCCGCCCCAATAATGGCGATAATTACCACAAGCAGTGCATTTTTGTCACGCGCGAATCTTGAAACCAGACAGCCACATAACGCGGACGCAAGAACCACGGCAAGTGCATTCAAACTATGCGCTTTCTGAGGAGCGTGCAGAACGGATAGCGCCGCCAAGATGCCCATGCCTGAAAATGCGCCAGCTGCCCCGGGAATCAATCCCACTGCAACAGGACGCTGCCACTCTCTGCCCACCGCAATAAGACCGGCAAGCCCAGCAATAAGTAAAATGAGAGAGATTCCGATGCTATTCAGAATTCCAAGTCCCCCTTCGGAAGGTACCAGGCCTAAACGAGGAGGGGTAGAGAACACACCTCCCCAGTGTGATGAGATCAGAATGACTAGGATAATACATCCCAAACTGAGCCAATCGAGGATGCTCAACGCTAACCTATCTACTGGTGGTACGAGTGAACGGGAGGATTGTTTCTGTTTTCTTTTCAAATATTCTCTCATACAGACCCCGATTTCTGGCGCCAGGAAGTGTAACGCTTCTGCCAGTTTCTTACACGATATCGAATGATCTGGCCTGCAGCCCGCAGCCATATACCTGCTGGGATTATCGGCCGTACTATAATGGGGTAAGAGTGAGCATAGTGTTTTTTGTAGAAAAGGTGCTGGCTGCGGTGGAACTCATAAGTCATTCTGGTCGGCACCTGATCCGAGCTTTTGCCGATGAGATGATAGATCACCGAATCCGGAAAATACGTGACTCTCCACGTCTCCCTGCCTTTAGCGATCTCATTTGGAAGTGAGGCGTGATTGGCTCGCCAGCAGAGATCGACATCTTCACAATACATGAAGAAATCCTCGTCAAAGCACCCGATCTGATCTATTAGGCTTCGCCTGATCATCAGAGCAGCCCCCGAGAGCCAGTCGACATCTTTTGGCGTTGCATGATCCCAGTCTTGTAATAGGTAGTCTGATGTGAATCGGTTTTGGGGAAGCAGTCGGCCTAATGGAGTATTCCGAAAAAAGCCTGTTGCTAGATTGGGGTAGCTGCGGCAGGAGTACTGGAGCGAACCGTCACCATTGAGTAGTTTTGGGCCGAGAATACCAATGTCGGGTTGAGAATCGGCAAACCTGATCATCGTAGCGAGAGCGCAATGGGTGACGACGGTATCTGAGTTCAGGAATAGAACATATCTGCCCGAAGTATGCGGCAAAGCAGAGTTGTTACCTGCTCCAAACCCGACGTTTACGGGGTTTACCAATAGTTTTACGTTGGGGAACTGCCGTGTAACCATCTCCCTGCTATCGTCTTTACTGGCATTGTCCACCACGATGATTTCAAACTGGATTTCGTCAAAATGCTCTTCCAGTGACTTGAGACACTTCTCAAGCAGTTCTCGTGTATTCCAGTTTAAAATTACTACAGATAGATCCACGCTGCTCCTAAACTCTAATTGACTTTCGTTGACGTCGTTCCAAGCTAAATCCTACCGTCTGATAATTCAGTGCTTATAATATCTTTGTTAAATCCAAACACATTTATTCATCCGCAAAAAAGCACAACAGACGCAATATAATTTGTCGAGATTTTTACATATCGTGTTTATATCCATATCCTATGTTGAGGTATCGATATTTTTTGCGTCTTTTGTGCTTTTTGTGGATGAATAAAAACTCTTTAAATCCAAATACATCCATACTCTTAACCGATCTTGAGGGCAACTGTTCCTGATGATGCAGATTCGAGTGCTGCCAATGTGAAGCGAAGTACCGGCCAGACCGTTTCTGGTGTGGAAACGACCGGCGCACCTCCTCGAAGTTGAGTCACGAAGGCTAGATCGGGTATATCGGGAAGAGTGAGTGTTTCAGTGTCCCTTTCGGAATTCGGAAAGGGCAGCATTCTCTGATTTTCGTGTGCATAAAGAAGCTGTCCATCGCGGATCAGGAAGTTTGCTCTATCCGTATTGATGTAGATCTCCTCGTGCCAAAAATGGGCATCTCCTACAAATGTAAAGGTAAATGGAATATCGCCTTCTGGTGGGGTGGGGGCAGCAGTCGGAGTAATGTATGGCCGTGCTGAGCCGACTTCTCGCAGA
Source organism: Chthonomonadaceae bacterium (assembly GCA_025352825.1). GTDB lineage: Bacteria > Armatimonadota > Chthonomonadetes > Chthonomonadales > Chthonomonadaceae > JANXSG01. Next base: position 6,854 of record JANXSG010000155.1, read on the forward strand.
CGCGCTTCCCCCCAGCTAACCAGAGAAACGGGTGTTCCACGGTTCTCCATAGTGGCGCGCACCCAAGTAGCTTCTAAACCTGTGAGCCAGAAGATCAGGTCGAGTTGGTGGCTGTTTGCATCTCCAAAAAACCCACCCGGGCATTTTTCAGGGTCATGCCGCCAGGTACCGATATTATTCGTCTTCCAGTCCTCGCAACTGAAAACAGATATCGAATTAACTTTCCCCCATTTGCCAGAAGCGAGTGCGCTTTTGAGCGCACGGGCGTCTTTGCGATACCGTGATTGATAGGCAACTGCCACCAGAAGATCAGATTTTGCAGTGGCATCGCACACCCGCTGGACTTCTAAAGGACTCATGGAAAGCGGTTTCTCGGACAAGACGTGCAAATTCTGCTCCAGAGCAGCAACGATCTGTTCCACATGCCATTTATTAGGAGAGGCGATTACAACTGCATCCAATAACCCGGAGGTCAGCAGATCACGGTAGTCCGTGAATGTGGCTATCTCACAACTCTCTGAGAGCAGATTTGACGGAACTTTCTCCACCAAACGCTGCATCGCGCCCTCGTCCAGATCGCTCAGCGCGGTCACCTGACAGTTCGGAATATCCGTGAGCCGTTCGACATGTACTCTGCCGAACCATCCGCATCCGATAATGCCAAATCGTATCTTCTGTTCAGAAGAGAAAGGTACAGACGTTGCTGTCATAAGTTAGCGGGTCTCCATTCACGCATTTTTCTTGCCGCTTCCAGAAATCGAATATGAAGAGGCGAAATTTTCAAATCAGGAAACTTTTCATCGAGATGAGTTGACTGGCGTGCATCGTATCGGAAATGCCCGGATGTCATAGTCGTGATTACATCGGATGCACGCCCAGCATAGACCAGTGCGCTAACGGGATCGTGAACAGGTGCGGAGTGCAGCCCATCTAGACTAACCACGCATAGATCAGCAAATTTCCCTGATTCCAGGGATCCGATATGATTTTGCAAACTCAGCGCTTCCGCTCCACCGAGTGTCGCCATTCGCAGGGCTTTTTCTGCGGTTAAACCATGCAGACTGCGGTTCGTGGCGCGCTGCAGTAAAACAGCGAATCGCATCTCCTCAAACATATCCATGCTGTTATTACTGGCGACGCTGTCAGAACCAAGCCCGACCCTAATAGAACTTTGCGAAACGCTATTTCCATCCGTGCCATCCGATTGAAGGAGCTCAAATGGAGCACAACCATTCGCAAGCTTTGCATTCGATTTTGGGCAGTGCGCCCAGGCTGCTCCAGTTTCTGCCATAATCCTCTGATCGGCGACCGTTCCCTGGACTCCGTGCACAAGCAGAGTATGTTTTCCTAGTATGCCGAGATCGTTCAAGTACCCGACTGTACTTCCACCGGGCGGGCTCCAGCTAATCTCACGCCTTTCGAACATCTCTGCCATCGGACCGGTGCCTTGCCGAATAAGCTCAGCCTCCGATTGAGATTCGGCGGCATGTATGCATACGGGAAGATTGTATGCTTTGGCGTAGGCGGCCAATGCACGAAATAACTCGGCTCGAACGGTGTAAGGGGCGTGCGGTGATATCCCTATATTCAGTCTGCTGCCTGCTGCACGTTTCTGAAACTGCGTCACTTTTGCTGTGAGATCTCCCACGATTTCTGAAACAGCTCTGCTCTCATCGATACCAAACACTTCCTGATATACTATTCCACCCATACCCATAATGTGCGCGCCTTCTAAAGCAGCGCCGGTAGGGGAGCAGTCGCCGATCGTTGTGACTCCCGCGGCCATACCTTCCGCGGCTCCCCATAGTGCCGATGCAGCCCAGTCATCTGGATCAAGTGCACCCATACGCATCGTTATTTCACGAATCCAGGGTAGAAACTCTAAATCTTCCAGCATACCGCGCAGCACGGTGTAGTCGAGATGGGTGTGAACGTTTACAAAGCCGGGAATTACTGCCGAATTCCCCAGATCGATGACATCTGATGAACTTTTGCCAGCCTGCCGTATTTCAACAATTTTGTCGCCATCAACAATAACTTCTGCTGGAGAGATCGGAGGCGAACTGATGGGCAGCGCCCACTCTGCACGATATGTTTTGGTAGTGCTCATCGTTTCAAAGCTAACTCTCTTCAGGATTCGAACGGCTGATTCTTATGCCCGCATTCAACAGCAGACAGGCTGGCAGAAAGGCGATACTGGCTACTAATCTACCGGGATCGGTTTCTACAGACTCTACACGAACCACGTTAACTATCCAGAATAGACTAAGGGCGAGACCCACAGCAGCCGAGGCAACTCCCAGTAATTTGTGACTGCTTTCGCTTTTACGCCGATACCACATCAGCAGAATAGTTCCAATGCCGGTCACTGGAATGGAGATCAGCGCGAGTTTCCACAGGTGGATAACCGAATACGGCAGTTCGACTTCTGTCAGTCCTGCCCCGAACAGCCAGCAGATCACTTCCAGAACAGCAATCAGAAGCCCGATTAAGAAAACTGCCAACTATGTCTCCCTTACAGCGGCTGCGCCCAGAGTGCATCCAGGCGGCTGCGAGAAATACTTTTGCTGTGCCCGTCTGCGAACAGAGTATTGTACCTTTGAACCAACCCAATAAAGCTTCCGTGCCACTTTCCCGCGCCATCAAAAAGTACGTTTACATCCGTTGGAGTCTGGAATGTGGCCTCACCAGCGTGGATATAGGCGATCTCTGTTCTATAGTAGTAGCTGGTACCGAATTTCTGATAGCTGCTGGGATTTGCATTGGGTGGTGTTCCTGTGGGGTCAATGGGAATGCCGGTAAAATCTTCATTATCGAAACCAATATCGGCAGGGCATCGAAAAAGCTCTTTAGATTTCACATAGGGCTGAAGAACATCCTGAATCATGTCCAGTTTTGGAATTAGTGCATAGAAATCTGGTTTGGAGAACCATATCTGTGGAGTAAATTTATCGGCAGGGTCGATAGCAAATGGGTAGAGACTATCGTTATCTTCCGCGTACATAGTGATAGCAAGCCCTTGCTGCCTCAGGTTAGAGATACAGGTGATCTCGCGCGCCTTGCCTCGTACCGTGAGGAAGACCGGGAAAAGTATGCCGGCCAGAATACTTATGATTGCAATGACCACGAGCAACTCGATAAGTGTAAATGCACTATTGTGAGTACATTTTACAGCGTTGAATTCATCGCTGGAGGAAAATACACAACGTGGAAAAAGGTGCCTGCCCATCGTTATCACTCCTTTACTAAGACGCGGCTTGAGCAGCATACACAAGCTCTGGTGGGGGCTTTTATAGTTCTTTAAGAATATGCCACTCTATTGTACCTGAGGTGAACTTTCCGGTCAATGTCACGTGGTTCGTAATTCGGCACAACTGTACTCACCCAGCTAAATAACTCCAACAGAAACAGATACGGGAATTACGACGTCTATAGTTTCCCGGGACAAACCCTCACCCCCCGGCCCCCTCTCCCGAAGCTTCGGGAGAGGGGGAGCTAGTGATATTTGGTTTACTATTTCCGGCTGTGTGGGAATATGTTGGATTGGTATAAAGCTTTGCAGTAAATTGATAAACTCATGCCAAAGTCACCCCCTCTCCCGAAGCTTCGGGAGAGGGGGCCGGGGGGGTGAGGGCTGAATCTCGTGAATTCGACCGATTGTGATATCATTCATAAATTTAGCTTGTATTCATTTTGAACGCAATATAACATCTGTTCCTTATATATAGTACTGGAAAACCTATGAAACCATCTTTACTTATCATAACATCACTCCTGATACAAATGATGTCCTTAGTGCATGCTTCGCCTGCACTAATACTCCGCTCTCCTAAAACTGAGAGCTATAGTAGATCGACTCTACAAGGCATAATGCGGCCTGAATTTAAAGTACGGGAGATAAACATACCTTTTCACAACTCAATGGTTGTAAAGGCACTAATCGCACATCCGAACTCTCCGCACATTCAGTTGTTGAGTATCTCTCCGAGCGGTAAACGATATCTAGTCGCTGAAAATATCAATCATGATACAAAAACTAGCGACGCGGAGTATGATCTCTGCGTTTACGACCGAGAATCACAAATTCAAAAGCGTATTCACATGCCGCGATACAGTATCCTAGGGATATCCTGGTCACCCAGTGAACGATGTATTCTCAACTTTCATGAACTGGTTGATCTTGAGCGTGGTGTATTCTTTGAACTTGGGGAGACATCCGGCTTCATGCATTGGAGCAGAACCTCTGATCAGGTAGTCTATCAGCAGCCTCTATGCAAATATGGAGTACAATTTATGGCTGCCCGCACTTCGGATAACGGCCTGGCTGTCGAATCAATTTCACTCCAGCAGGCCACAGAACTCCTGGGTGAAGCCTTTCCGAAAATAGACGAAGCGCTCCAAAAAGTCTATGGCAAAGCATATTACCGGGATGCGATTTCAGCTATTAGGATTTCACCCGATGGAAAGAAATTTTTAGTAGAGGGCTGGCATAAGGCAGATGGAGATTCAGGAAATGTCCGCTTAGATACCTACATTAGCTATCTCATAAACAAGCAGCGCATACTTATTAAGCAGGAGAAAATCGCAATGGAGTTTATAACCGGAGACCGCTGGCTGGATGCTCATCGATGGATTTTTGGTTATGAGCCGCTTGACGAAGAGTTCGGTTTGGGAGGAGCCAATTTAGATGACCGGCGTTGTGGTTTGTGGGACACTGTACGAAACAAAATATCGTGGCGGAAGATACCCCAACTAGCATATGGCGATTTACTACTTGTTCTGCCCTTCAATAAACCTGGTATGAGACGAAAAATGCGTCTACACTGAATCTTCCACTTCTTCATTGACAAATCAAACTTCACTCGATTTCCAATTCGTTCCGAGTTCAGAATCTTCACGACTATATTTAAGATTCTTAGTTCATACTCATACAAGGATGCCTGCCATGTGGTAGTATAGAGATAGTGAAAACTGATCACTTACTACGAAATGAATATGAAATGATTGCTGAGGATATGGTGTGCTTCATATAATATTCATCCTGCTGTCGACGCTATTACTGGGAACCGCAGCTTACCTCATAGCGGGAGCCTGTGCGATTGCCTTTCTCTCCACGCATCCTCCGCGCAGAAGCGTAACTCGAACCCCGAAAGAGTTTGGTGCGGAATACGAGGACATCCTATTTCCCTCGCGGGATGGCATGATGCTCTCAGGCTGGTTTGTTCCTGCTCGCTGCACCCAAGAAACCGGGGCAGTTCCACGAGGAATGGTGATACTATGCCATGGGATGTCGGCGAATCGGGAAGAGGTGCTTCCCTGGGCAGAGCCGCTATGGTCTCGCGGATTTACTATCCTGATGTTCGACTTCAGAGCGCTTGGAAAAAGTGGTGGAAACCGGTGCACGGCGGGCTATCGCGAGACAGAAGATCTGAGCGGCGCAGTCGACTACCTGATGTCTCGCCCGGAAACTAAGGAACTTCCGCTGGGAGTTTTTGGATTCTCTATGGGTGGCGCTACCGCCATTCTAGTGGCTGCCGACGATCCCCGGATTCTCTCCGTTGCAACTCATGGAGCTTATGCTACTCTCGAGAGCGCAATTACTCAGCGGTGTAAAAAGCACTTCAGTTTTATGGCGCCGGTGGTAGAATGGATGACAGTTGGGGTGGGGCGCAAGCTCAAATGGTTCCCAGTTGCACCTTCCGAAGTAAACCCTGTCGAAGCGGTCTCCAGGCTCACACCACGGCCACTGCTCATACTGCATGGCGGAAGAGATCGTGTGGTTCACCCAGAAGATGCACGTGAGCTCCATGCCGCGGCTGGCTACCCGAAATCACTGCGTGTTCTCCCCAGATCGGGTCACAAACGCATACACAGGCATCTTCGCGATGCGGTGCACCGCCGCGTGAGCCAGTTCTTCTGTGCCACGCTGCACAATCCTGACTATAAGAACACCTATGTTAAAATCGATAGGCCTTCTCAGCCGCGAAGAAAACCTCTGGCAAGCTCGAAGCGCCGCCCTAGCGCTGCTGGCAGTTAATCGAGTACCGCTGAAATTTACCTCTGGAGTATTATCGCCCTATGAGAATGCTGTCACTCCTCATCCCGGCTGCACTGTCCTTAATGATCTGGCCCAGGCTGGTGACTTGCCAATCAAAGTCTTTGCCTAAACAGGTCCGGGCGGATAGATCCCATCTCTCCCAGATGGTGGCGGTTCCGACTACTATTCATAAGAACTCGATCAATCCACTAGCCATCGATATCAGCGCACAAAGAATCAGAGGAGCCTCATCAAAAATCTGGAGAGGATTCGATTTCACCGCGGAAGCAGAACCAATCTCCCAAAACTGGGATGTGATCGACAGTTCACTCAGGAAAAATGGTGCGCTCCTCCTTCGATGTGATCCTTTTCGAGGGAATCCGGTCAAGATGGATGCTAATGGTTCGGCACTAGTTAACTGGGCATCTGCAGATAGTTTGCTTACACGCCTTTCGACTTCCGGTTTTGGTATAGACCTATCTATTTCGCCACCGGAAGCGCTCTCTGCATCAGCATGGAAACAGTTTATTACACAAGCAGTACAGAGATATGGTAAAGACCCCAAGTGGAATATTTCGCGATGGGAGCTGCATAGCAAGGCGGAAGAAGCCAAAGCGCTGTTCCCAATCTTCACCCGAGTCATCAGGGAAAATTCGCCTGCCGCTCCAGTAGATTTCCATCTCGAATCAGGCAATCCACTGGAAGCCCTCACTATTCTCGCTGAAATTTGTGATAAAAACAGAGTTGCATGTGACTGTTTTAGCTGGAAAACTCCGGAATCACCTAGATTAATATTTGAGAACATCCGCGAAATCCACAATGGGATAGCGAAGCTGCCCTCCCTAAAAGCAGCTACTCTGCTTCCGGTTTTCTCGTCATCGCTTGGCGGAAGCGCAGCATCGGCAATGTTATCCGCCGCGATTCATCTGCCTGAGATCGCCCCATTGGATGGACCAAATCCTGCCCTCGGCTTTTTACTAGAGGGTTCGGAAGCATTTAATCCAAATGGCCAACTCTCCGATGTCGGGACTGCGGTGCAGCTGCTGGATAGAATTGCCGGAACAGTAGTGATGAGTTCCAGCTCAGAACCCAGCCTGCACGCAATCGCTGCGCGGTCGCGCAAAGGCACATCAGTTCTGATCTGGCGCGATGGGAATGAGAAATATCCTGAGGAAAAAAACTGTCTCCTTCGTATACATGGTTTAACACCTGGCCGAGCGGATGGACTACGTTTATCGACTACGTATCGATCCACAAAAGTGGTGTTGACGAGTGATTTACCACCCGTAAGCCCGCAAGGAGAGATCGAAATTAAAAGTGTTCTGCCAGAAAATAGCTACGCTCTCCAGGAAATTAACCCACATGCGCGTTCACCATTGGAGGTGAAAATTGGCCCTTCTTCAGGCAGCACCGCTTCTGAAACAGGTGACCTGTTTTACAGTGGCAATACTTTGGAACTGATCGCTGCTGTACAGAATATATCTACGAAACCGCAAAGTATTACTCTTTCGGTGGAAGGATCGCATTCTGGGATGGCGTCCTCGGAACTATCTCAACGTGCTATTGGTGTAGTTCCTCCCGGAATAACAAAGATGCTTCGTTTCAGGCTTACTGCCCCCAGAGTGTCGCGAAGTGAGCAGGCTGGATTCAATTTCCGATTTGGAGAGCAGTCTGCAGCCTCCTATCATTTCTGCACAGATTCTGCTGTGACTGCACTACTTGAGAATAGCCGTGTTGATCTAAGTTCACCCAGTGATAAGGCAGTTTTTCGTGTGAAGCTAGTGAATCACAGCGCTGCGCCTGTTCCGGTAACCATAGAGACTGCCAACGGAAAGAAAGATACTTTTGACCTTCCTGGGGGCGGTAAGCCATACATCCGAAGAGTAGAGACAGCAGTACTATCATCCGATCCTGGAATCTACCCTAGTCAGATCCGCATCTCCTCTGATATCGGCAGCCTGTACTCATTAATCGGGCAGATTTCACTTCCGGCAATCTGTAGGTATGCGCGGATTAAACCGGTTATCGATGGGAATCTATCCGAATGGACCAATGCGGTCGCGCTAGGTATGGGGCGAAAAGAGCAGGTTCATGAAAAAGAGTGGGCTGGCCCAAACGATCTATCGGCGTATGCCTATGTGCAGTGGGATGAAACGTATTTCTATTTTGCATGTGCGGTGACGGATAACATCGCCTACCAACCTTTAGGAGCCAGAGAGATGTGGAAGGGTGATTCGGTACAGTTTGCTCTCACTACGGATACCACTGGATCCAATCAACGCGAGGGATTTGGCCCCACAGATCACATGTTTGGAATTGCTCTATCAGATACAGGTAAGACGATATCCATCAGGTTTTCAGGAGCCGGCGGAAGTGAAAAGATTATCTCTTCTGCGAAAAGAGTGGGAGTGCGCACCTATTACGAAGCTGCGATACCCTGGAGTGAGCTTGTACCTGCCAAACCAAATTCGGGAACCACTTATGGGCTTTCTATCGTTGTAAATGATAGCGATGGCCATGGAAGAGGATATATCTCCTGGGCGAATGGTATCTATCCCAATAGGCGGCCAGGTCTATTTCTTCCTCTCAGGCTATTGAAATAACTTTAGGAGCGTGCGATGGTCACCACATCTGTACCGACACTAATTCCCCAGCTTCAAATTTTGAGTGATCAAATCTCTGAATTGGTAACCAAATCGACAGAATTAAAAGCAACCATCAACCACGAACAGGCTCTATGGAGCCCCGATAAGAGCCGATGGTGTATCCTGGAATGTATCGAGCATCTTAATATTGTGGGTGAATTATCGCTGCCGCGAATACGACGCTCTATCGATAAGCTCCATGCCAAGTATATGCACAGTTCTGGACCGTTCAACTATAACTTTATTGAGCGCTATTTTATCAAATTTTTGAGTCCCAATACACCAATGTCTATGCCAGTGCCGCCGCCCTACAACCCAAAAATAGCTTCAGCAGATCCGGATAAGATCTGGGTGCGATTCTTTACTCTCCAGAAAGATCTAGAAAAGTGCATTCAGGACGCAAATGGCTTTAACCTGAAAAAAGTGTCGTTCAGTTCTCCCATTAGCCCGATAACTCGCTTTACACTTGGAGCCTGGATAGAAGGATTGGTGGCACACGAGAGATATCACTGGGGACAGGTAGAAGCGCTGCAGCTGCTTCCAGATTATTCCAGAAATTAAGTTGCGCGCGTCGAAATGATAATCCTGGCTAAGTGGTGTTCTATCTTCGATGCAGGCGAGCGAACAATTACCCTGCCTAATGGTAAATAGCGGACTGCTAAACCGTTTTGGTACTCTTCAAAGCCCAGTAGACGAGTGCCGGCTGGAAGAATAATCGCACCAATCTTTTCGTATCCGTATCCAGTCCGAACGCATCACGGTGATGGATATACTGTGAATAGTTTCCCGGAAAAACCGCCGTAAAAAACGCAGCCGCGATTCTACCCACTGTCTCTTGATGGGATTCCTCAGCAAAAATCAGACTGCTGCCCAAAGTGATTTCACCGATACCCGAATATACCATGGTATCATCTTTGTCCAAGGGAACCCAGTCGGGTACTTGTGCCTGGAACTCTTTGCGTGCAATGGTTAGGTGACTTACTCCAGCAAAGATTAACGTGCCGCCTAGTACAATTCGAGCAAACTTCCTAACTGTATTTCCATCCATGAGTTATCTCCTTTGCACACCATATTGTCTGGGCAGCCCGCAAACTCAAGCGAGCTTGTCCTGACACAATACTCTAACTGCACTGAATAGGTATTTGTTCCGACGCTTTGCACGCCTACCTCATAGTAGAGTAAGCAACAATTTGATTTGAGTACTTTAACACGGAAAAAAAAACGATGATTAGTGAGGTAATTGCAAATGTCAATAATTGTACTAATTAGATGCGACGAAATGAATTTCTTCGCTCGGTAGCCTTCGGCTGTATGTCCTTCGGACACTAAATCAGCAGTTTCCCCGAGTTATGGTAGGTGTATATGCGAAGCACATATTGCGGAACGCCACAAGCGAAGAAATTCATTTCGTCGCCTGACTTTTGCAATTACCTCT
>JANXSG010000026.1 GCA_025352825.1 Chthonomonadaceae bacterium
GCAGAATTACTGTTCGGGTAGCAGCGAATACTCCCCTTACTTATATCTATCGACGAACTTGCCTGCCACTGTTTTGGAATAACACCACTGAGCGCCGATGCTTTATTCGCAGCATACCATTCGATCAGCTTGGTCAAATTCACGCGACTAGCATTTCCTGCTTTTGTTGGTGAAGCAAGATCCTTCAAGATTACTGGGATATTCAGTAACAGTAGATTTGCTTCTCTCAAAGCAGAGATACCAAGGGATTTCGGATATAGTATTGCGGCTCCGTCAAAAGAGAGCTCCCACACCTCGCGCAGCCGCGTGTTTATCACAGGATATCCCTGGAATACTAACAGGCGGTCTCCCCCATTTTGAACTATCTCTCTCATCAGTGCGGTAATGCCAGAACGAATGATATCTACTTCAGACCCAGAGCTTGCTATGCTAGTAAGATCAGACTCATAGACTACCTTGCTGGAGATCGGATCGGTCTGGGCAAAAGTGATATCGACTAATTTTTGAATAATGGGAACAGGGCGAGCAAGCGGAATATAGTATATGCAAGGCATCGAACTAGTGAGCGGTGCAAAATCTAAATCAAACTCACGAATTGCCTTTGCCAGCCCCGAGAACTGAACATCGAAGTTCGGCTGTCCATTCGCTAACAGTGTGCTTGTGTTCAGGTCTGAGAATGAGGGAGCGTAATTCGTTCCGCCATCGACACCAAGGGTACGAATAGTCTTGACCCGTGATTCACCGAGCAGTGATACCACTGCTTCTGAATTGAAGCTGATTGCACCTACAAGAGGCGCTCCTGAAAAAGGAGCGGTCTTCGTGTTCGTGGCCAGGTTATACCAAACTAATCTGCCTTGATCGCTCATCTTACGCAGCACAGGATACTCATCTAAATAGGTCTCAAGAGGTCGGTCCACCACAACCATATTTTGATGTGGAAAGCGGGGCATGATTAGATAGCGTGCATTTGAAGATATTGCATCCCCACAGTCACGAATTACCTCGAGGTCGATGACACTAGATACGTCTGCATCGAGTTCGCGAATTACATGATTGAGGGCAGCCGTCTTATATCCGCTCAGGTCAAAATTACCCTTGAGCTGAAATGATGGCCCTTTCCCCAGGATACACCACTTGAATCTTTTGCCGCCAATGTCCGCAAACCACTCATTAAACGGAATCATATTCCCCAGCCCTCTTCATTGTAAGTGCTATAGTATAGCATCAAGAAACATCATTCATAATGGCATAATGTCTGTGGGAAATGGATCGTCTGCTATAATATTTGTACGTCTTAAGATGAAGTGAATCGCTGAGGATGCATCACACATGTTCGTCCAACTCAACCCGCTGAATTACACCATAGTAAACGCAACACCTCTTCGAATCACTTCACTTTCAGATACGCATGAGCATATTCCTTTTCTAATGATGCTGATAGATATCATCCGGCCGGAACACATAGTCGAACTAGGAACTACTTCTGGTGAGACATACTGCGCCATGTGCCAGGCAGTCTCTCATCTCTCCCTCAAAACCGATTGTACGTCCTTTTTAAAATATTCGAAATCAGACCGAACCCATGATGAACTCGATATCTATGCCGATCTTCGCGCACATCACGATAAACTCTACTCAGTATTCTCATCTGTGCAGTTTGCCGATAGTGAAATCAATCAACACTGCCAAGACAAATCAATCGACATTCTAAGCTTGCATGGAATAGGCAGCGCAGCAGAACTCGAAAAGATTACTGCTGAGTGGATGCCTAAGATGAGCCGCCGCGGAGTAATTCTGGTATTTCGATCAGGAGAACTGGAACTAGATAGCTCATGTTCTGATACCGAAAGCATTTTCAATCTCAATCCAAAGTTTGAATTTACCCATCAAAACGGAATGCTCATACTCATGATTGGCAGTGAACTGCCCGAGCCGATTAAAGAGCTGTCTGTTCTCAGCAAAAGTGATATTTCTGCAGTACGTCAATACTTCACTGGTCTTGGCACCAGTTTCAGCGTTTTAATCCAGCTCAGAAAACTACATAACCTCGAAAGAGTACTCGACAGTGGCAGTTGGAAGTTGATGAAAGCCCTTCAAAAACTTCGAGCCAAGTTCATACCGCACGGATCGAGTAAAGAGAATCTGTACTATTTTATATGGCAGCTCTCGGCAGCGCTCATTAAAAAAGGTCCGTTGGGTGTTCATAGAATATATAAAGAGCGTATGCTAGTCAGAAAAGAGTTCTTCGAGATCCAACAGTCGTACGCAAATTGGATTTCTGTAAATACTCCCAATAGCATTGAGTTGGGCCGACCGGTAAATGAATCTGCCAAACTTCCATTACAGCCGCTCATTAGTCTATTAATCATAGACTCGGTTTCCAGCGTCAATACACCAAAACTCATCAAGTCAGTTATAGCGCAGACCTATTCAAATTGGGAGCTGTTGATTTCGGATACTGGACGAGAGCTTATACCATCAGACGATGCGCGCATCAAGAGAGTAACTATGCCCGAGGGCCTGCAAAGAGCAGGAGAATATTCAATACTTCGGAATCAGATGAGTGGCGAGTACGCCTGTCTTCTTTATGACTGCATACTGGCTCCAAATTATCTTTACGATATAGTCCACACACTCCCGTCTGATGCCAGTCCAGACATAATCTTCACCGATGAGGATAAAATCAGTAGTGAAACTGAAATTAGGAGTGATCCCTGGTTCAAACCATCACTGCTATCACCTGAACTCCTGCTTTCGATAAACTATCTGCGAACATCACTCATCCGCCAAGACCTGCTTATTCAAATTGGCGATATCATTCCAGATGATGCAGAAGCGCTCGAACGTGAACTTATTTTCCGGATTATCGAACTCACCAACAAAACTTGCCATGTACCGTCTGTTCTCGTACATCGCATCTCACCAAAAGCACCACGTGATGAAGAAGCCAATTTACGCTGCATAGAGTCTCATCTGATTCGTAAGGGAATACAAGAGGCGAAGGCACACTATTCTCGGCCAGAAATTGTTCGGGTTACCTGGCCAGTATCTGGCAACAAAGTCTCCATAATAATTCCCACGAAAAACAAGGCCGCTGTTCTGAAGACTTGCCTTACCACGATGTTAAAGACAACAGAATACCCAGACTATGAAGTAATTCTGATAGATAACGGCAGCAGCGAGCCCGAAACTCTGCAGTACTATCAGCAGCTTAGAACTAATCCCAAAATTAAAATCGTCGACTATAATCAGCCGTTTAACTGGTCGGCTGCGAACAACTTAGGCGCCAGACACGCCACGGGTGATTTCTTTCTATTTTTGAATAACGATGTGGAGATATTGACAGCGGACTGGCTGGAAGAGATGGTTCGCTGGGCGGAACTCGATGACACAGGCGTGGTAGGCGCTAAGCTCCTCTTCCCGGGAGGCACTATTCAGCACGCAAATGTTACTCTGGGGCTTGGTTTTGCCGGACACTATTTTTCGGATGCCGCAGACGACCATATGGGAATGTATGGCTCAGTGGACTGGTATCGCGACTATATGGCCGTAACCGGCGCATGTATGATGATGCGCAGAGGAGTGTATGCAGAGGTTTGTGGTTTCGACGAGGACTACATCCTTGCATTCAGCGATGTGCTGATTTGCGTACAGTTATGGAGAAAAGGATACCGCACGATCTACACACCTTTTGCCCGCTTGACCCATCATGAAGGCAAAACGAGGGCGAAATATACGCCATCCTCCGATATCAAACTGGCATATGCCGATATGCACGAATTCATCGACAACGGAGACCCTTATTTCAATCCAAATCTTTCCTCGCTTCATAGTATGCCGAACTTCGCAGACCCGGATGCCGTCATTGGAGAGGAGTTTGCTCGTAATGTGCTGGCTAGATATGCGATTAAGCCACCATCATAAATCTGATTCATGTAAGCTGACTCTTTTTAGCCGCGATCATTTCTGTACTTTACTAGCAGTATTTCGTTTGATGAATGCTGCCAGACGCTTTTCGGCACTATTCAAACCATTATCATACTGATCTTCGAATTTCCGCTTCTCAGGATGAATTCGTAAATCAATTTGGTGATATATTCTGATAAATTTTTCTACAACTTTCTGTATCACAATCCGCCGCCATTTATCCTTAAGTTCTTCCTTCAGATCGAGGCGTTTCATACTTCCAAGTCGTCGAACTCTGCCCTTCGCCGCAAATGCCCATATCTTGGCTTCGAGATACCCTGCTTCCGAACGAGCGTTATCTGCAAGTACAACAATCTCATCGTACGTCGTAGTTCGAATTTTTTGGGCATAATGTAGAAGCGATAGTTTACTGTCTCCTCTGAGATCCGGCATTGGGTAGAAAATGATGGTCTCATCCTCAAGTTTTTCATCCGCAATCACACTGATCTGGATACCTGGGTGAGTTTCTCGTAGAACGGCGCCTTCGGCTTCCAAAACCGACATCAGATACCAACGGGGCTTGATGAGTAAAACCTTGTATGTGGTGTGTGACATAGTTACAATCCAACTTAATCAACCTGTTTACAGCTATTATAGCGCAATTCCTAGCTTAATTTGTACATATCTATTGAAGAAAAGAGTGCTATAATACTTCGTTTGTTCGTTTGCATTTTCGTTTATTACAGGAGATTCAAGGTTGACACCAAAAGCTGAAAATTCCATATATGCTTTCCCCCCCCCGCGAATCAGATATCAAGTCTAGATGATTGCTATTTTTACCACACGATGGACATACCAGGCTACGGTCTAGTCAAAGGCGAATGGGATTTACGTGTGGGAGTTAAAAGTTATCTCGGTGGTGACAGCGTCAACTTCAAGGGAAAGCGAGTTCTGGAAATGGGTGCGGCAAGTGGGTTCCTAACCTTCACAATGGAGAAAATGGGAGCGGATGTCGTAGGTTATGATCTTTCTGAAGATTTCGACTGGGATATCGTACCTTTTGCCAGGCTGGATTACAAAGAGATACTGAATAGCCGACGAGGACACCTTCGGAAAATAAACAACGGATTCTGGTTAAACCATAAAGCGAATAATTCCAAAGCAAAAATCGTATTTGGAACAGTATACAATGTACCCGAAGAAATTGGTAAGGTTGATATCGCAACCTTTGGTTCGATTTTACTGCATCTTCGCGATCCATTCTTGGCCCTTCAATCTGCACTGCGGCTGACCAGAGAAACAGTTATCGTAACAGACTTACCGCTCACAGAAGTGAAAGGTCGATCCATCTTCCGCAGACGTTTAAATGTGCAAGGCGCTAAAATGGATTTTTTGCCAGACTACACAAAGCAAGTGCCAATAGATGCCTGGTGGCGATTTACCCCTGGAATGATTCAACTTTATCTTGGAGTTCTCGGTTTCGAAAATACTGTAGTAACACACCATACTCAATTGTATCAAGATAAACCTCATGAACTCTACACAGTAGTGGGGCGCAGAACAAAACCACTTCCAAAATAGAAATTCCGAAATTGTGCTCCCAGCATTCTGTTATAAGTACAAGTCTGTGCATGAGGTCAAATCTGGTAAACTTACAGTATGAAAATTGGTATGCTGACATCGGTAGGTGAAAAATGCGGAATTGCTTCTTATACGCGTGCACTGATGGAAGCGCTGAACGAAATAGATGTTGTAAGTATTGAAGTGGTGCCTATCACACCAGGCCGTCAGCCAATCGAACACTATCGAGAACAAGCAGATATTCTTAATTCAGAGGATATCGACGTCGTCCATATTCAGCATGAGTATAGTTTCTGGGGCAGCGTACTGCCGAAACGTTGGGGCTACTGGGAGCTCAGATATCTTCTCAAGAAACCGATCGTTCTAACAGCACATACTACCTACGATCTGGCCGATCTGCTTCACCTAAAAACGGAGAAATCACCTATAAAGAGGATCGCGAAAAAACTGCTGCTCCGACGCGAGGCGTATCGCGACAGTATCGAGATCGCTCCCTTCGTCACCGCGATGACAATCGTGCATACCGCTGCCGCTCGCAATGAACTGATTTCGCGCGGTGCCAAACCCAATTTCGTTACCGTCATACCCAGCGGAACCCCATCTCCCCTCAAATCAATAGATGGCGGTGCAGGATTTCGCAAGAAGTATAATCTCACCAGCCGCCGAACAGTCACTATCTTCGGCTATGTGACCTACAATAAGGGCTATGAACCCACGTTCGATATCCTCGCAGCACTTCCATCGGATGTAGTTCTGGTAATCGCAGGCGGCGCCCGTACCCCGGATATGGAGCCGTATGTATCAAAACTCCAGGAGATGATCGCGGCAAAAGATTTAGCTGAACGAGTTGTAATTACAGGCTATCTTTCCGATAACGAAGTGGCCGATGCGATGGAGGCCAGTGATATAGTCCTCGTCCCACACACAGAAGCCGGGAACTCCTATTCAGTATCCTTTCCCCTCGCCTATGGCAGGCCGGTACTAGCATCTAATCTTGCCTGCTTTGACGAAATCGCGCAGAGAGTGGACTGTATTCAGCTCTTCGAAGCTAGTAACCCCGACGACTACCTACTAAAGCTGCAAGCGTTGCTTCAAGATGAAGGAAGACGCGAAAAATTATCCACGAACGCCCTTAAGTACGCCGCGCGATTTTCCTGGCCAAAGGTTGCCAAATCGACGGTAGACGTCTATCGTTCTGCTATTGAAATCTATAGCGCCGGGCACCATCCCCACTGCCGTGTCCTATAATATGCTGGCTAGAATTCGTTCTTTTCCACGAAACAAACTTCACGCCCTCACCCCCCTTTCCCCTCTTCCAAAAACAGGAGAGGGGGAGCAGATGCACCTCGCCCCAACCTCTCTCCCGGGCACTCGTTCCACGTTGGGAGAGGGGCCAATGCACGATATATTCTCCCCTCTCCCTTGCGAGGAACGAGCTAAATGGGAGAGGGGGTCGGGAGGTGAGGTTAAATGATATTTAAATAATCTGCAGGAACCTCTGTGTCCTATGTAGAATAAAGCAACCATTACCTGTTTATTAGACATTTTTTGCATGACAGGTATCTCTACTTGAGAGGAGTAACTCTGCATGAAGGCAAATCTGGCCGTCCGCCTCTGTGTGATGATGTTTTTAGAATATGCTGTCTGGGGATCATGGATGCCTATTCTTGGGGGGACACTCAATAATCGGCACTTTTCTGGGATTGAAATTGGCGGCGTATTCATGATGATGTGGCTGGGATGTCTCATCTCACCGTTTCTCGGTGGCCAGCTAGTAGACCGATTTATGCCCAGTCAGTTATTCCTTGGAATATCTCACTTGTTGGCTGCTGGAGCAGCCTACGTCATATCCACACAGACCACACCTGATGGTGTTAATCATTGGATGTTGGTTTGGTCACTGCTTTTCGCGCCTAGTCTGGGAATTACCAATGCAATTGCGTTTCACCACATCGACCGGATAGGTGAAACGGAAGCTTCACGTGAACGAACATTTTCGATTATCAGAACGATGGGAACCATCGGTTGGATTGCAGCAGCATTCATTCTTTTCGCTTTCATGAACTTCAGGAATGTGGATGCAAAGGCGGTAATCGGAGCCATACCCGAGATGCAACTTGCAGCAATTTTGAGTGTAGTGATGGGGCTTTACTCATTCAGTCTGCCCAATACACCACCATCCAAAGAAAATAATTCCGATCCAATGGCATTCAGGAAAGCGCTATCACTATTTAAAACAGTGCCCGGTTTTGGTGTTTTCATGGTGATCTCTTTCATAGCTGCCACTGAGTTTCAATTCTTTTATGTATTGAATCCCACCTATCTTGAATCGCTAAGTATTCCTCACAACCTGGTTCCCATTGTTAAAACCATAAGCCAGTTCTCAGAGATCGCTGCTCTTGCCATTCTCTTACCGATCTGCTTATCCAAATATGGTATGCGCTGGTGTCTGCTTCTAGGGAGCTTTGCCTGGCCGCTGAGGTATGTCATTTTCGCTATAAGTAAGCCCGTCTGGCTGGTGGTTATGTCGCTTGGTTTACATGGATTTGGATATGCCTTTGTGCTTGTTGTACAACAGCTATATGTCGATCGGGTTGCGCCAAAAGATATTCGGGCAAGCGCACAAAGTCTGCTTACACTGCTCACGCTTGGAGTAGGCAACATGGCAGGCAGTCTGATATGTGGACATGTGCAGGAATACTATACTCACGACGGGATTACCAACTGGGTGCCAGTTTTCGTGCTTCCAGCGGTCATTACTTTAGTCTGTGCGTTTGCATATATGGCCACATTTAAGAATCCAAATGAAGCGCATATGGAAGCGGCTGCTTAGACCAAACGAAACATAAGAGGGCAGACATACTGTAATGGCTGCCCTCAAATCGTTCCATAACTATTCCTCGTTAAAACTGGTGCAAGCATATGTCCGCCTCAGCTAAACTCACCACTATTAAGATTTGTGATAATTTGATTCTAAATTCCCCTCTGATAGCAGCTTCGGGTGCTTTAGGATTTTCACTTCAGATTGGTGATATCACTGATCTCAGCAGTCTGGGTGCGTTCACAACACCCACTCTTACAATGGAACCTCGTGCGGGATATCCGCCTCCTCGTAGTTCTGAAACACCTTCTGGATTACTGATCTCTTCAGGTCTGCCAAATCCAGGACTTAAAGATTTTATAAAATTCAATCTACCAGAACTAAATACCTTATCATGTCCATTAATTGTCAATATCACTGCCAATAACAGTAATGAATGGAAAACAGTTGCTTCTGGACTAGCTGCGGAGATGGGTGTAAACGCACTGGAGTTGAATTTTGACTGGGAAGCCATGCATCCACCAGAAGACGGAACCATGCAGTTCCCGACATCTCAGCAGCATCTCGATGAAATACATAGTACGGTCGCTGCAGTCAGAAACGTGTGTTCACTTCCTCTAATTGCAAAGCTGCCCTCCACTGGCATAGAGAGTGGAGAAGCAGCCAAAGTGGCAGTTGAGGCAGGAGTGAATGCTATTGCTGTATCCTATACTTTTCCTGGTATAGTAGTGAAAGCCCATACACGAAGTTTTAAATTCTCAAACGTTGTGGGGCAGTTATCTGGACCATGTATTAAACCATTAGCTCTATATCAGGTATGGAGAGCTAGGAATTCGGTAAAAGTCCCCGTCATAGCGTCTGGAGGAGTGATGAATGCTGAGGATGTCTTGGAGTTTCTGATTGCTGGCGCGTCCGCAGTTGCTGTTGGAACCGCAATGCTAATTCATCCGAATGCGATATCTACGATATCAGATGAGATGATCAAACTGCTCGAACATATGGATGTTTCTGACATCAGGGAAATGATTGGTGTCACCAATTAATATTTCCCCCTCTCACAGATTGATCGATAGCTAGCAAGGAGAGGGGAGTTCTAATCGCGAATTTGCCCCTCTCCTGTTTTTGGGAAAGGGGTTGGGGTGAGGGCATTAATTTCTAATGCGCCGCGTGCCACACTCGCATGATATCGTTGTACATCACTAGAACAAATAGCACTCCTATGATGGATATTCCAACCATCTGGGCCGCGTAGGTCTCCTTACTAGAGAGCTTTCGTTTTCGTACCCCTTCGATGGTAAGAAGCATCAGATGTCCCCCATCAAGTATAGGTATTGGGAAAAGGTTTATGATTCCAAGAGAGACACTCAGCATGGCAGCAGTGAAAAGCACCTGTTTTGGACCTTGCTTGCTGTCTTCATGAATCTGTTTGCCTATCGAGATAATTCCTCCCACATTCTCTTTAACCTGTTTGCTAAAGAGGCCGCTCAAGGTCATGGTAACTTCTTTATATATCAGCACAGAACCACGACGCACGGCATCTCCAGGTGAGAATCTTGCCCATGCCATGCCCGGTGTAAAACCTAATCTGCCGATCGTTTTATGCTGCTTTTGCCCTTTGATTAAAAAGCTTTCTTCTTCCGCTTCCGGAACGACCATAAACTCCATACGTTCCGTGTCGCCTCTCAAGACGACCACTTGCAAAGGTTTACCTATTCCTTCTCGAATAGGCTTAAGCAGCTCATCAATGCCTGTTATCTTCTTGCCATCAATCTCGATAATACGATCATTTGGCTTCATTCCCGCTCGATCCGCTGGTTTGCCTTTTATAATTGATCCTACTGCCATTCTTTCGAGATCCGGCATTCCTGTCGTAAATCCCATTATACAGAATAGAGCATATCCGAAGAACAGGCTCATAAACGGCCCTGCAAATATTACTGCCGCACGATGGAGAAGCGGCTTCTGATTGTACAGACCTGGATCAGGCGGAACGGGAACTGCATTCACAACTGCTTCAATATATTTGTGTTCATCCTCCGTGATTGATGTAGAGTGCAGTAAGGATTTAAGTTCTTCACGCCCTTCAGGTATAAGAGTACCGCTGTCATTCACGGCTGCTTCGACTGCATGCAGAACACCATCTGAAACCGCATCGAAATTAATTCCTCGAAAATCTTCTTCGGTAAGTCCGCTCAGAGTGGGAGTCTCTCTTTTAGATTTTTGGCCTGCTCTCCTGAAAAGTGGCTCCCCATTGGAAATATCTCCAGGCTCCATTCCAGCGATTCGTACAAATCCACCCAGGGGTATTGAACGAATATTGAACTCAGTTCCATTACGCACACAGACTGTTTTCAAGACTTTGCCGAAGAAGAGAGCAAACTCTTCAACGCGCATTTTACATAGTCGTGCAACAATGAAATGACCCCATTCATGAACTATCACAAGTACGCTTAATACCGTAATAAAGTAGAGAGCAGATTTGAGCAGTTCCATAGAGAATATGACTCCTAACATGTAGCGCTGCTAGATATAATTAGTGAACGCTGGAATATACTGCTTCACGCGCCCACGCATCTACAGCTATAACATTATCGTATGTAGGTTCAACCGACTGATGTCTATCAAGTACGGATTCGATTGTGCGTGTAATGGATAGAAATGGTATCTTCGAATTTAAAAATTGTGATACTGCGGCTTCATTAGCAGCATTCATCACTGCCGGATACGTCCCCCCGGATTTTATACATTGACGTGCGATTCTGAGAGCAGGAAATTTTACTTCGTCTGGAGCTTCGAATGTCAGATTCTGATAGGCTTCTAATCCCATCCTCGGAAGACCTGTATCGACACGATCGGGATAGACCAGCGCATACTGTATTGGCAGCCTCATATCGGGAAGTCCGAGTTGCGCAATAGTAGAGCCATCCTTAAACTGCACCATCGAATGAATAATAGACTGAGGATGTACCACTACTTCCACGTCTTCGGCAGCAACATCAAAGAGCCATTTTGCTTCAATGATTTCCAATGCCTTGTTCATCAGAGTGGCGGAGTTTATCGTAACCAATCCCCCCATAGTCCATGTGGGATGCTTCAGAGCCTGAGTCGGCGTGACATGCTCCAGTTCTTCTAAAGTTGATTTGCGAAAAGGCCCACCGGAAGCAGTCAGCAATATTCTATCAATACTATTATCGGGCGCTCCTTGCAGACACTGGAAGATAGCAGAATGCTCACTATCGATGGGAAGAATGGAGCATCCTTTATCCTTCGCCAGAGCCATTGTCACTTCACCTGCCGCAACCAGCACCTCTTTACTCGCAAGTGCTATATCTTTACCAGCGTTTAATGCAGCGTGCGTAGGCGCAATACCTATAGCGCCAGCAACTGCCACCACCACCATATCCGCCTCAGGAAGAGTAGCAAGCTCGCACATCCCTTCGAGACCGCAGAGCACAGTCTTGTTCGCAAGTCGCTGACTTAGCTCCACTGCTTGATCCGCACTACCAATCGATACGCAGGAAACATCAAAAACGTTTGCCTGCTGCTCCAGAAGATCAATATTATTATTGGCTGCAAGACCCACAATTTGGAACCGTTCTGACAGCCTCGCCACGATGTCTAGCACCTGTGTACCTATGGAACCTGTCGAGCCCAGAATCACAATTCGTTTCATAATTTGCTATTCCACCACTTTGCCAAATTTACGTATTCGCTTTTGGTACTCTTGAATGGCGAGTATCAGAGCATCCCGACCGAAATCGGGCCAGCAGATGGGAGTGACGTAGATTTCACTGTACGCAGTTTCCCATAAAAGGAAGTTCGATAATCTCAATTCACCTGCGGTGCGTATCAGCAGATCGGGATCGGGGAGATCCGGGCAGTATAGATGCGCCGAAATATCACACTCATCAATTGTATTGGGATCAAGTGCTTCATCTCGAACTTTAGTCGCGAGTACGCGCACCGCATCCACAATCTCGGCGCGGCCACCATAGTTAATTGCGAGGTGAAAAGTCATTCGGTCAAAGTGTGCAGTGCGGCGCATATCCGATGCGAACTCTTCCTGAAGCTCGGGAATTAACTCATGAATTCTGCCGGAAAATAACACTCGAATCTGGTTTTCTTCCAGCTCATCAATCTCAGCCTGCATCGCAAACAGCATCAGCCCCATCAGCCCATCTACTTCTTCTTTTGGGCGCTGCCAGTTCTCTGAAGAAAAGCCATAAACAGTCAGATAGCGCACTCCAAGAGCATCCGCGGCATATACAGTCCGCATCAGCGCTCGATATCCCTCCCAGTGACCAAAAAGCCGATCTTCTCCCCTCTCGCGTGCCCAGCGCCCGTTGCCATCCATAATAATGGCAATATGTACTGGAATACGATCAGGATTAAGACCGGCTGCTTCTGCTGCTGCTCGAGTGTCTGGCATATCTACTAGCTAAACTTCCATCATTTCTATTTCTTTAGTTTTGCAGAGATTATCGATTTCAGCGGTATACTTCTCCACCAGTTTCTGTACCTGGTCTACTCCTCGTTTTTCATCGTTTTCTGCAATGGGATTCTCTTTGTCTTTGCGGGCAGCCTGAATTTTTTTTACAGAGTCGTGTCGAACGTTTCTTACAGCAACGCGGCCTGCCTCGGCCTTCTGGTGAACGACTTTGATCATCTCTTTACGACGATCTTCATTCAATGCCGGGATATTCAATCGGATAGCGGAGCCGTCGTTATTAGGAGTTAGGTTCACATCAGATTTCATGATACCTTTTTCAATGGCACCAAGAACGCCTCTATCAAAAGGTGTGATCAACAGCTGGCGAGCTTCTGGAACGGATACTGCCGCCACCTGGTTTAAAGGCAGCAGTGAGCCGTAAACTTCTACCTGAACATGTTCTAGAATTGCCGGGCTGGCTCGGCCGGTACGGATCAAAGTGAATTCATGACGTGCGGATTCTACGCACTTTTTCATGCGATCCTCGGTCTCTTTAAGAAGTTCCGGTATCATATCTAATATCCTTCCTGCGAATAAATACTCTATTGGGGAAGCTGAAAGAGGATTAAGTATTCTGTGCGTTGCCAACAGTTGTCCCGATCGGTTCACCTAGGACGACTCGGCGTATATTACCTGCCTCAGCGATATCGAATACAACGATAGGGATTGAATACTCTTTACAGAAGGTGAAGGCAGTCTGATCCATCACACGTAAATTATCATTAATACACTCATCATAAGTGACATGATGATGTTTTTTGGCATCTGAGTATATACGAGGATCCTTGTCATAAATACCATCCACGTTTGTGGCCTTCAGTACAGCATCCGCTCGTATCTCATTCGCACGCAAAGCAGCGGCGGTATCGGTTGTAAAAAATGGGTTCCCTGTGCCACCAGCGAGAACCACTATACGCCCTTTTTCCAGATGGCGAATCGCACGCCTGCGTATGAATGGCTCCGCAACTTCCGACATGGATAGAGCACTCATAACTCTTGTCTGCACGCCGAGTTTTTCGAGGGCGTCCTGCATGGCCATACCGTTTATCACGGTGCCAAGCATACCCATATAGTCCGCAGCAGCACGTTCCATACCTGCTTCAGCAGCTCTTTCGCCACGAATAATATTTCCCGCACCAATCACAATCGCGATTTCGACCCCTGCCTGATGTGCGGCAACTACCTCGTGTGCAATTTCGCGTATGGTACTGTAGTTTAAGCCCACACGTTTTTCAGCATGAGTAGGAGGTGAGGCTTTTGAGACCACATGGTCTGCGGCAAATGCTTCACCAGACAATTTGAGAAGAACTCGTTTCCACTTTAGCATAGAGGGGGTGGAATCCGCCCCACCTTGGGTTTGTTTTGCATCACTATTATGATCAGATTCAGACATTACTCAGCCTGCGCTTTGATATCACCGGATGCATCTGCCCCCGTGCCCTGACCTATCTCATATCGAACGAATTTCTTCAAGCTCACTCCTTCGCCAGCCTCTTTGATCACCTGAGCGACAGTCTTCTTGGGTTCACGAAGCCATGCTTGATCTAAAAGTACATTTTCCTCGTAAAACTTGCGGACTCTTCCTTCAACAATTTTTTCGACCGCTGCCTCGGGTTTGCCTTCGTTGTGAGCTTGTGTGGCAGCAATCTCACGCTCATCCGCCAAAGTTTTCGCAGGGACTTCATCACGATTAAGAAATCGCGGTCGGAGTGCAGCAATCTGCATTGCAATCTCTTTGCCGAGATTCTGGATAGCATCACTCTTTGCTGCTTCCGGAGAGTTGGTTTCCAACTCTACCAGCACACCAATTTTGTCGTTTGCAGGTACATGAACATAGGCAGCAATGGCTCCGTTTGGGCCAGTCGAGATCAGTTCAAATCTTTTGAAAACAATATTCTCTCGCAGTTTGGAGAAGATCTCGTTGATTCTATCCTTGACGGATGTGCCTGGCTGCACAACAGAATCTTGAGTTAAAACGATATCGAGTGTCTCCCCTTTTTCGTGTGCAACATGATGCGCGAGCTCAGCAGCCAGAGCTTTGAAATCTTCATTACGCGCTACGAAATCCGTTTCAGAGTTAAGCTCAATAATGGCCCCGTCTCTGCCGTCGATGAGAGCGACAGCTACAACGCCTTCTGCTGCGACCCGGCCAGCTTTAT
Organism: Chthonomonadaceae bacterium; assembly: GCA_025352825.1. Classification (GTDB taxonomy): domain Bacteria; phylum Armatimonadota; class Chthonomonadetes; order Chthonomonadales; family Chthonomonadaceae; genus JANXSG01. Next base: position 14,957 of record JANXSG010000026.1, read on the forward strand.
CTTCAGCCTTACCTTTAAATTTAGTCTTAAGATACTTCACAGCTTCTTCAAAGTCGCCGTCTGTCTCTTTCAAGGCTGCCTTGCAATCCATCATTCCAATATTAGTACGTTCACGCAGTTTCATAACCATTGAAGCGGTTATCTCAGCCATTTTGCACGACCTCTCTATTAAACATGGGACGGAGGAGACGTGACAACGCCTCCTCTGCCGCCCCGAACTATTCTACTTTATCCTATGAAACAGATTAGGCATCTGCGGTGATGGAGGCAAGATCTTCGTCTTGCGTACCCATGCGGGAGTATTCATCTTCCACACCCGGAGCCAGAACCACATCGTCACCAATTTCTAATACTGCCGGCGCTTCGAACTCAACGGGTATTTCAATCGCGTCAGCATCAGGCTTATCCAGTGTAACTTCGCCTGCTTCTGCAGCTGCTCCACCGCCGGCAGCCTCTTCTTCTGCATCCCACTCTGCCTGCTTGATCTCCGCAATGGCATCTGCAATCTTGCCGGTAACTAGCTTAATAGCTCGTATTGCATCATCATTACCAGGAATTACAAAATCGACTTCATCAGGATCACAGTTCGTATCTACGAGAGCTACTATTGGTATCTCTAATCGTCTTGCTTCTGCAACTGCTATGTGCTCTTTCTTGAGATCAACAATAACAAGGCAGTCTGGAAGGGAGGGCATATTTTTAATGCCTCCGAGATATCGTTCAAGTTTATCGCGCTCTTCAATTAGAAGCAATGCTTCTTTCTTGGTCAATCGATCGAGTACTCCGGTCTCCTGCATCATATTAAGTTCGGCAAGCCGTTTGATACGATCTCGGATAGTTCGGAAATTCGTGAGCATTCCACCCAACCAGCGCTGATTGATGTAGTACTGCCTGCAGCGATCAGCCGATTCCTGAATCGCTTCCTGTGCCTGTTTTTTTGTACCTACAAAGAGTACCTTGCCGCCGCCGGCAACTACTTCCTGGACGAATTTTTGCGCATCATCAAAAAGCTTGAGAGTTTGGTGGAGATCAATAATATAGATGCCGTTGCGGGCGCCATAGATATAGCGCTTCATTTTGGGGTTCCAGCGACGAGTCTGATGTCCGAAATGAACTCCTGCTTCGAGGAGCTCTTTCATTGAGAGTGATGCCAATTAAATACCTCCGGGTTAAAATAGACACGACCGCATAAAATTTACGGAAATGTCTCCTCCTGGTGCATCGCTTAGAGAGATCAGAGCATTACTGCTCCACCCGTTTCTCGATCCGCATCCAGTGTGTTTTACAACATTTCTTCCTATGAAATAGTGAATTGCTGCTTAAATGAGGAACTAAACCATAATAGTGTACCTTACCGTGCAGTAATAAATCAAGGTGATATTCATCAGATATCAGTTCAGTGTGCATGCCAGATACTGATTCTAAGCTCTTGCGTAATGGAACTAGGTGATTGTACCCTAATTAAATTTCGATCATGGCGTTGGAACCTGATAGATTGATAACGTATCAAATAGTATCAAAAATTGCGAGGATTACAACCAGCCTTAAATTGATGTGCGAATCGCAGGTTAGACTGGTCAAAAATTTAATCGAATCTTAACAATATGAGTATTGACAATAATCAAGTTAGTAGATATACTAGGTCATATAGTTTTAGATATGTAACCTGACAAAATCACAACCGAGTTTCCTACTCGTAAACCTATCTAACTTCTTAGTCACAGTAACTTTTGAATAGCTTTTCTGAAAGGCAGCCAAAGATGCAATCTCTTTCAATGTTTTCAACTACAGCTAAGAAGTATCTCTACTTAATAATTTTCCAGTTTGTCATGGCGAGCCGCCCGGCTTATGCTGTAGTTACTATCTCATCCCTCACGCTCAACCCTACAACGGTTTCTGGAGGAAACTTCAGTACTGCGACCATTACCTTCAGCGCGCCGCTCGACAATGCCAGTGCATCCATCTATCTCACCTCCAGCAATGCTGCCATCGCCACGGTGCCTGCATCATTTAATGGAGTTAATGGAGATACCATAGAGAAATTTATAATAGACGTTTAGCCTCTTCAAGGTTTAAGTAATCAAACTGTCACGATAACTGCCACTTGCGGAGGCATTCCGTCGAGTGCAATACTCACGGTAACTCCTGACTATACCACCACAGTTCGTGCGCCTAGCGCGGATGTTTTTGTACAAAATGGAACAGGTTATCACGACCAGAATTTTGGAAACAGCTCTGTTATTGTTGTAAAAACGCCCAATCCTCCGGTAGCCATCACCAGAGTTTCCTATATTACACTTCATCTCACCGACGTGACGGTTGCCCCTTCGCGCGCCCTTCTCAAACTTTACTTTCAGAGCGCACCCGCACTTGCAGATAGGACACTCGATGTCAAAATTTACTCGTTGCCCACTTCTTCCCCTTGGGATGAAACTGGAATTACCTGGGACATTGCTCCCAACCTCGATAGAACGAATATTATTGACACTGGCGGTACATTCCTGAGTACAACCAGTGTCCTATTGCAGCCTGGAATGACCGCTATAGATATGACTTCTTTCGTTCAGCAACATCTAGGCCAAACCGGCACGCTCCAAATCCTTGCGGCTGTAATCTCTCAGGATCAAAATGGAATTGTCTTTTACAGTAAAGAGGCAGGAAGCAGCACAGCTCCCTCTCTGACGCTCTCTTTCAACGCTCCTTCTATTTTTGCAGAGGTAGTTAGCTCCTCCCAGGTCACGCTCACCTGGAACGATCCAACGACAAATAGGGATGGATATTCCATTGAACGCAAACAAGGATCAACTGGAACATGGGCTGTTATCTACTCCGTCGAAGGGGCCATCAATGGGAAAGTGGATATCTATCTTACTGGCGGAACGAACTACTCTTACCGTATTCGCGGTTTTACCAACAGCATCTATACGGCATACAGTAATCAGGCAAATGTGGTCACGTTTGCCGGTGATATAATAACTGATTGGGGTGATCTACAAGCAGCTCCTACTAGTTCATCAAGTATCCGTCTCTACTGGCCAGTAATTTCTAATGCATCGCAATTCAAAATCTATCGTGCTACAGAAAGTGGTGCTTATAACTTTACCCAGCCACTCGCGACACTACCTGGAACTGCAAAAGTATTTGACGATTCCAATCTGATAAATGGGCAGCGATACTACTATGTAGTACATATCACCACAGCAGATGGTAAACAGGCTGATTCGAATGAAGATAGCGCTGTACCTGATTCCAGTGCAATTCCTTGGAATGGTACTGTCAGCCAAATCATCAACAAAGCATACTCCCTTGCTTTGTCGAATATTACAGATGGTGAGATACCACTCGACATCGGAAATCTACATGTCATGTCGCCGGATGGAAGTGAATATAATATTGCGAGCAACAGCCCAATTCCCTACACTAATTCTGTAGACTTTAATGCTGGAACTATGAACATAAATGGTTTTGAATCGGTTATGCCAGTTCTGGATGCTTTTGAAAAGCCCTCAACTCCCAACGGTGATGGAAATGGGGGCGCGATACGTAGAGGCGTTGCTCAATTAACGTCGAATGGAAATAGTGTAACCGGCATTCGAGGGTATTACGGTGTTCCAAATGAGATCGATACCAATAATCAACGTCAGATAAATATAGCGACATACGTGGCAAATGGTAAAACAAAAGCAGCTGAAGGAGCAAATCTCTATATTGGGTCATCTGGAGGTACTGAGATAGATGCTGGAATACAGTTCGATTTGGCTACGGCTAGCTTACCAGATCGATGGGAAGTAATCATGAGAGTAGGCGATGGCAGAGGATATTTACAAGACATTTCTTATTTAAATAAAAAGACGAAGGTTTGGGGCACTCAAAAAGGCTATGCGTGGGCTAACTCGTCGGCGAATATGCAGGGATTTCTATTTTTTGAAAGATTTAATATTTTGCATGGCTCAAATACAGCAAATTTTCGGGTATCGGTATCAGATACAGGTGTTTTCAACGATTATAATGCGATTATCTCTGCACGAGATTCTGCAAAATTACAAACAGATCAAAACGGGATAGTGCATACCTTTAATAATTCCCGTATGAAAAGAGTTGCCTCGCTGGACCAAAACGCGCCATATCTTCAAGGTCGAACTACAACACTAATCCAAAACGTTACTCCAAGCGTACATGCCAAATTAGTGAGAGATAATGCGTATATGAAAAATATCTTTTGGCAGCAAGGTTCCTTATTAGATACGTCCGGAATATGGAATACCTGGCAATTATTTGACTCTAAAATCGATCCTTTTACACATGTAGAGAATTATAATTATTCATCGCATTATATTGGTTCGTCAACAAGTCCTGTTGCCACACCATCTGGAAAACATCCTGATAATGAATGGATTTCAATTATATTCTAATTGAAATTGCGTACAATCAGCTTCGGACTAGTTCCGAAGCTGATTTCGGAGAATTATGATGAAATCGTACATCAAATTATTTGTGTCAATAGTGATTTGCTGTAGTATATTAAGCCAAAGTCATCAGTGTCAGTCGCAATCACTCTCAAGAATAATCAAAAATAAAAAAAAAGTTGCTGTAAACAATGACAACTGGCTGCAGATGCATAATCGAGTTGTTATGTTTCAGAATGGCATAAAAGTTCAGTTGCTAATAGTGAACTCTATTCATAAAAATCTTCATATAACGTCTGTATCGCCAAACGAAAAGATCATTACATACCAATATTTACCGCCTCCTGGTAACACTGCGAATATAATTTTTATTGCATCGGTTACTGGGCAAATGCTAGGAATGTTTCCGTTGCAAACCACTGAAGAAATAGGAATATTTGATCATTGGTCTAATAGTGGCAGGTATCTTAGCGGGTTCGACAATTATATAGATGTGAAAACATTTAAATCAATATCAACAGCAGGAATTAAGAATTATAGAGAGTGGAGTAATAAAGGCGATATTCTTGTTAATTCTAATGATCCGTTATTTATAGAAGCTTATGCATCGCAGATCCAGAATGATCATTTTGTTACTCGACCAATCTCACCAGCAGAAACATCAGATTTACTTGGTGACGCTTTTCTGCCATCATTAAAATATGCGAAAGAGTCGGAGATTGATGTTGCTCCAGGCGTTTGGGGACGTTCTTTTTATTCTTCCACCGATGGGAAACGTGTTCTTTTTCAAAATTATGTCCATAAAAAACCGGATTGGGCTGAGGAGGCATCTCCAGATGATCAATGGTCATATTACATCGTAGATAAACATGGCTTGCACTTACAGGCAAAATATACAGGTGTTAAACAGCCTAATTATATACAATGGCTTGATAATCGCTGGTTACTAGGCAGAACCAACAATCCCCTATGGAGAAATTATGAAGGAAATGGCGTAACCAGCACTAAAGGGATGGAACTCGATTTATGGGATACGGATACCGGAAAACACTACTATGCACCGCTACCGGTGCAATATGAATATGATGCTATGCGCTGCAGACTCCTCCAAGCAAACATAAATGCAAAGAAATAGTTTCATTCTGCAGTAAACTATCGAAACCGGCACGCTGCTTGAAACACAATCTGTCTGGTTTCAACCAATTGTGAACGGTTCGGGTTCGGTTGCGTTTGAGAAAATCAAGATAAGATCCTTAATGGCTTCTCTGAGAAGGCTCTTACTAATTCCAGAAAATGCATATGAAATCGCGTGTCACCGGTCAATTCCGGATGAAAGGCTGTTCCCAGAAGATTGTCCTGTTTCACAGCGACAATTCTGCCTTCATAACTAGCAATTTCCGATGCCCCAGCGCCTATATCCACGACATAAGGCGCTCGAATAAATACTCCCCTCACATCTACTTCGCCGCCATCTTCAGATAGTCGACAGGCAACATCTGCCTCGAAACTATCGATCTGGCGGCCAAATGCGTTGCGAGCCACCG
>JANXSG010000238.1 GCA_025352825.1 Chthonomonadaceae bacterium
GCGATTGATGGCGTCACGGGTGAGAAAGGGCTGACAGGCTACGCCGTATTTGCTACTTCATATATTGCGACTGTGCTGGCGACTTACGGGCGTGCTGATCCCTCTTTTCTGAAAGAGTTGGTACATAGACATCCACGCCTTATCGAGATGTTTCGGTTTTACATTGATGTCTGGTGCGGCCAGCGTTACTACCCGCATATCGGCGACTGTGCTGGATTTGCCACCCCTGATCCTGGCTATGTGGCTGTTGCCTTCACACAGCATCCAGGAATTGGGCCCTCGATGTATACTTTCCTCCAGCAGCTTACCGAAATTACAGCCGATCCTGTATTTACACAGGTTCTCTACAAAGCTAACGATAGCAAAACTTCTGGCCTGCCTTACGATATGTTTGCTGTGAACCCAGAAAAGTTTCAGCAGCGTGTCGCATCGTTAATCGAAAAGAATGGCGTAGCGCCAAAAGCGATCAGTGTCAATAAAACGGAATGGCATCTGGCGATTCTGAAGGACGGTGCTGCTGAAAAGCAGCGTGCTCTTTGGCTGGATTATGATTCGGGCGGTTATCATTCTCACTCTGATGGGCTGAATATCGGGTTGTTTGCCTTCGGGCTAGATCTGCTGCCCGATTTCGGCTACCCTCCTGTGCAGTTCGGAGGGTGGGGAGCGCCACGTGCGCGATGGTATACGATGACCGCCGCACATAACACGGTGGTTGTGGATGGACGGAACCAAATTAATCTAGCGAAGAGCTACCCGGAACGCAGTGGGTTCAAGGGGCTGCCAGCTGGGAAGACTTCGATGTGGGGAAATGGAAATACTGTTCGTATCGTGCGCGCTGAAGCCCCGAATGTCTACGATATAGCCCGTTATGAGCGTACGGTGGCTATGGCGGATGTATCGGATAAAGAATTTTATGTGTTCGATATTTTCCGAGTGAAAGGTGGGAACGACCATGCCCGCATGACCTACAGTGGATTTGGGAGCGTAACTACGGAAGGGCTAAATATGAGTTCTGCCCCAGAGTATGGATACGATACCCAGCTGCGCAATTTCCGGACAGACACCGCACCGAACCCGGGATGGAGCGCAGATTGGAAGATCGAAGATAGATATTCTCAGCGGCTGCCTGGCGAGAATGTGCATCTGCGCCTGACTGACCTGACTCAAGCAGCAGAAGCATCGCTGGCAGAAGCATGGATATCCGCAGGCAGAGGTGATGACGGAGAGTGGATACCAGGTGTGATGACTCGCCGCAGAACGGATAAAGGTGAACTTCATTCGGACTTTGTTGGCATAATACAGCCTTATCTGGATCACCCTTTCATAACTTCATCACATCGTCTTCCATCGCCTGCGGGCAGTGTGGCCGCTGAAATACGATTGCAAGATGGTCGTCGTGATAATTGGATGGCCACAGACTCTTCTTCCGTAAATCATACCATAAATATAGGCGAAGATCTGCAGTTCAAGGGTGATTTTGCCTTTGTTCGCCGAGGTGCGGATGGAAAACTGCTGGCTCTAGCAATTCATGATGGAGGTACTTTGCGCGTTGGAGGATGGGAGTTCGAATTCGTATCGAAAGCAGGTTTTATAGAGATAGTTATTGAAGATGGCGGAGCGGCGCTTAGTTCAGGATCACGCAACTCAGTAGTTAAAATCAAACACGATGGTAGAGCAGTTCGCCTGAGGGTTCGAAAATAGTCAAATTTTTTGCGCAGAGAGGTATACCTATTATGATCCGAGTTGGACTGGTTGATTTTGATACTTCGCACGTCGAGGCATTCACACAGAGATTGAACCATCTGGATGTACCTGAAAGTGAGTGGGTCTATGGCGCGCAAGTTGTTGCCGGCTGCCCTGGCGATTCAAAAATGATGGCGGAACGCATTCCTGGCTACACCGATAAACTCCGAAACTACGGGATAGAACTAGTGGAAAATCCTGCGGACCTGTTTGGTAAGATTGACGCGGTGATGATCGAATCGCAGCAGGGAGCGAGGCATCTGGAGAAGGCACGGCCATTTCTTGAAGCCGGGCTGCCGACCTTTGTGGACAAACCGTTCGCTCAAACAGTCGCAGATGCCGAAGCAATGGTCGCGCTTGCTCAGAAACATAATACTCCACTTATGTCCAGTTCCTCTATGCGCTTTGAACCGAAGATGAAGACAGCGATCGATCTGCAGTCCGAACGTGGCAAGTTGCTCTCCGCAGATGTTTGGGGCGCCTGCGCCCTGCATGTCGGGAACCCCGGGTTGCTGCATTATGGAATTCACGGTGTCGAGATGCTCTACACACTCCTGGGTTCAGACTGCAAAGAGGTGCGCTCCATCCGAATCGAAGATAGCGAGGTACAAGTAGCGCTCTGGGGAAACGGGCATCTGAGTACCCTGCGCGGAATTCGCGCCGGGCAGTACGGGTTCGGCTTCGTAGCGCACTACGAAAAGGGAAATGTACCATTCGACATCGACGGAGCAGACGGATATCGCGAACTGCTCAAGGTATTTGTAAAAATGTGCGAAACGCGCACTCCGCCCATCGACTATTCGGAGACAGTTAACATTATTCGGTTTGTCGAGGCCGCCGATGCTTCAGCCGCCAAAGATGGTGTAACTGTTTCTATAAACGGTTAAAATTGTCTCAAATGGATATTAATCGCCTAACCCCCCGACCCCCTTCCCTGCCCATCCAAACGATAAAGCAGTTTGCGCTAAGGAAGGGGGAGTAGATTCATTAACTTACTAGATTCCCCCTTCCTTAGCAATGCCGGTTTGATATTCTTGCTGAACAGGAAAGTCTGCATTGCGTGTGCAGGGAAGGGGGTCGGGGAGGTAGGCAAAATGTTGTTCGTTTAAGAATGATTATTTCTTTTTCGCGACGGGTTAAAGGGGACGTGAAAGTAATACAAATTAACCTCACCCCCCTTCCCCCTCTCTTAGGCTGCTCGATAGCTCGCAAGGGAGAGGGGGGTGACTGTCTCTTGCATTTGCCCCTCTCCCAGTGAGGAACGAACGCTCGGGAGAGGGGTTGGGGTGAGGTGCAATGGCGATTTTACACTATGTTCGCATTACTCTCACAACCCCTAAAACCCTTCGCAACTATGAGTTATTATTTAAACGAACAGTATTGGGGTTAGGCAAAAACTATTAAGGAAACCACAAACTGATGATTGTCTGGATATGCACGGATATGGAAGGGCTGGCGGGGATTGATCACTGGGATCAGTGTTATCATCCAGATGACCATGCGCCAGAGTATCTTTATGGGCGTGACCAACTGACTGAGGATGCAAATGCGGCTATCGAAGGCTGTTTCGATGCCGGGGTGACTGAGGTGCGAATTCTCGACGGGCACGGGCGAAACCGAAATAAAGGTTTTACCGAAGCTCTCGATGAGCGCGCGACTAAAGTATGGATTGCTTCTCGAAACCCTTTGCGCTGGGAAGGTTTAGACGATTCCGTTCAAGCCGTGGTGATGATCGGGCAGCACGCAATGGCCGGAACTATCAATGGCTTTCTCGATCATACGCAGTCTCCAAAAGACCTCTGCTGTTTTCGAATCAATGGCGAGGAAGCCGGGGAGATGAGCCAGATGGCGCTCTATGCGGGTGGTTTCGGGGTTTCGCTCGTCTATGTCTCCGGCGATGAAGCGCTCTGCTCGGAGGCTGCCCGAATCTTCCCAAAGGTTTCATCTACGCCAACGAAACAGGGCACGGGTTGGGCGACTTGCGATTTATATCCTCGCAACGAAGTACGATCAAATATTCGGCGGGATATTAAGAAAGCGCTGCTTTCGTCCGATTGGAATACTCCATGGAAACTTACTCTGCCTATCGAAGTTTCAGTAGAGTTCGCCTGGAGCGGTAAAGTCGATGGGTTCGCGCGTATTCCCGGAGTTCAGCGGAACCATGCGCGTGCAGTCTCCTGGAAGATCGACGATCTCCGTAATATCTTTGATTGGCCTAACCCCGGATGGCATCCGCTTGCGTGAAAGGAGCCGTCGTGCGCGCTCAATACTATCAGCAGTTTGATGCAAACTACGATCTGGAAATTCCCGCCGAAGGATACGGAGGCTGGAAAACTGCAGATATTGAGATCGAACTTGAACATACGGCGCTTGTCGTCATGCACTCCTGGGATACCGGAACCTACGAGAAGTTTCCTGGCTGGCATCGCGCTGTGGAGTATATCCCCCGCGCCGCAAAGATTTCCGAAACTATTTTCCCTCCACTGCTCAGTGCGGTTCGTCAGTCCCGAATGCAACTCTTCCATGTGGTGGGTGGAGGCGACTACTACAAACATCTCCCCGGATATGAAAAGGCTTTGGCGCTTGCAGGTCCTTCACCATTACCTCAAATTAGAGTTGTATCCTCTCCAGGGTTGGATAACCTGCGCAGTTTTCGTACTGAAAATGTGTTTGTTGGGCTGCATAATAACGAAGATACGGCACGCGGGTTCGCCGATATTGATTTCACACCGGAATCCCGTCCGCTCGACACGGAAGGCGTTGCGGAGAATGGGCATCAGCTTTTCGCGCTCTGCAGGGAAGCTGGTGTGAATCATCTCATCTACGTAGGTTTTGCCCTTAACTGGTGCCTGCTGCTCTCGCCTGGCGGTATGGCCGAGATGAGCCAATATGGAATTATGTGCTCCACTATTCGAGAAGCGACTACCGCTGTCGAAAACCGAGAAACCGCCAGAGAAGAGCGATGTAAAGAGCTCGCACTCTGGAGAGTGGCGCTCGCCTTTGGCTTTGTCTTTGATATCGACGACTTTCTTGCGGGGCTTGAATAAAGAATAATTGCCCTCACCACCCGTCCCCCTCCCGAAGCTTCGGGAGAGGGGGACGGGGGTGAGGGTTTGAGGATGAGATGACTGCTGTATCACTAATCGAAAGTACATTATGGTTCTGGCTTTGCCAGCTTATGTAAAATTTGAATCAGATCGAAACATCTATTTATTCTAAGTGAGGCAACGACGCCATGCAGCAATTAGAAAATTTAACTTCGCAAAAGCTATATCTCCAAGAACATTACCTTTCTTATTTAAAACGCACTATCCTATGCTTGCCATTCAACATTTTGATCGCAGCTATTCCTTTTTTGATTGTTAGAAAGTTAGTTCATGGAGATTTTGGTAACGGTATTACTGCTGGGGTAGTTTTAAGTTTATGTCTTCTTAACAGACGCGTAGTTATTATTGATCCAGAAAAGGCGATCCTTGCGAAACAACTACATTTCCGGTCAGGAATAAAAGGAACTGAATTTGAGGAAAAAATAGTTGATACGCGAGATGTACTTACCGCTGAAATACGCAGCACTAAATTCACTTCATTACTGGAACTTCGATTTGTAAATGGCCGCGATTTTAAAATGTGCATCAAAAATGCCCTGGGTAAATCAGAAGAGATACGGCAGGAACTCTACAAATTGATGTCCGTATAGGCATCGGTCGGAACTAATTTCAGATGATTTTCATTAAACATATCAGTCCTCACACTCTACTTCTGTTTAGGAGAGAAAGAGTTTGAGGCCGAAAGGTGGTGATTAGAATGCCGGAAGAGGAACGTCGCCTTCAAGCCTCGCACGAACGCAAGGAGCACTGGAAGCGCTGGGGCCCATATATGAGTGAACGCGCCTGGGGGACAGTCCGCGAAGACTACAGCCCCGATGGCTGCGCATGGGAGTATTTTCCGCACGACCATGCCCGTTCCCGCACCTATCGATGGAATGAAGACGGCATTGCCGGCATTTGTGACCGCCACCAGCACATCTGTTTTGCGGTGGCGCTTTGGAATGGCAAAGATCCTATCCTCAAAGAGAGGCTGTTCGGGCTTACAGGCTCGGAAGGCAACCACGGCGAGGATGTGAAAGAGTGTTACTACTACCTCGACAGCACGCCAACGCACTCCTACATGAAATACCTCTACAAATATCCTCAGGCTGAATATCCGTACTGCGATCTGGTAGAAGAGAACAAGCGCCGCGACAAAAACCAGCCAGAATATGAACTGCTCGATACCGGAATTTTTGATGAGAATAAGTATTTCGATGTGAGTATCGAATATGCAAAGGCCGATGTCGAAGATATTCTGATCCGAATTCGAGTCACCAATCATGGGTCTGAAGCGGCCACTCTGCATCTGCTCCCAACCATTTGGTTTCGAAACACCTGGTCGTGGGGTTACGATGTTCAGCGTCCATCGCTTGCACAGTCGAAAACTGGTAACGGATCTAATCAAACTTACGAAACCATCACCCTCACCGAACCCCGTTACGGAGAACGCCGTCTGTACTGCGAAGGTGCTTCAGAACTGCTCTTCACAGAAAATGAGACGAATAACAAGCGGCTCTTCGGAACTGAGAATGCCAACCCTTACGTTAAGGATGCAATTAATGAGGTTATAGTGCATGGTAATAAGGAGGCAGTCAATCCGAATCTAACCGGCACAAAAGCCGCTGCGCACTATACCCTGGAAGTAGGGGGTGGCCAGACTACCGAAATCAGGCTTAGATTATCATCAATCGAATTCTCGGCAGGGTCAGATCCGTTTGGAGCAGAGTTTAACAAAGTTTTTGAGTCACGCATTCAAGAAGCGGAGGCCTACTACGCCAACATCATCCCGCAGGATCTCTCTAGGGATGGCAAGAATGTGATGCGGCAGGCATTTGCGGGACTGCTTTGGTCGAAACAGTTTTACCATTACTCAGTCAACACATGGCTCAAGGGTGACCCCGAAGGACCGCCTGCCTCGGCAGAACGAATGCACGGCCGCAATCACGACTGGCGGCACCTCTTCAACGCGGATATTATCTCCATGCCAGATAAATGGGAGTATCCATGGTACGCAGCCTGGGATCTCTCTTTCCACTGTATCCCTCTATCCCTTCTCGATTCCGATTTTGCAAAGGAGCAGCTTATACTCATGCTTCGTGAGTGGTATATGCACCCGAATGGTCAGATTCCAGCCTACGAGTGGGCATTTGGCGATGTCAATCCCCCGGTTCACGCATGGTCTGCTCTGAGAGTCTACCGAATCGAGGAGAAACAACGCGGAGTTGGCGACAGAACCTTTCTCGAACGCATTTTCCACAAACTGCTCCTCAATTTCACCTGGTGGGTGAACCGGAAAGATGCCGAAGGGTGCAACATGTTTCAGGGTGGATTCCTGGGTATGGACAATATTGGATGTTTCGACCGCAGCGCACCTCTACCAGAGGGAGGATTGTTAGAGCAGTCCGACGGCACTAGCTGGATGGCGATGTACTGCCTGAACATGCTGGCTATCGCAATGGAACTCTCTAAGGTCGAACACTCCTATGAGGATGTCGCCAGCAAGTTCTGGGAGCACTTCTGCTATATCGCCAATGCCATGAATCATCGAGGTAAAGACGATATTGAGATATGGGATGAGAATGATGGGTTCTACTACGATGTTATGCGCCTCCCGAATGGAGATCATTTTCCGTTGAGAGTCCGTTCCATGGTGGGACTGATTCCGCTGTTCGCGGTGGAGACACTCGATGCAGATATCATGGAGCGCATGCCAAGTTTCTCTCGACGGCTAGACTGGTTTGTCGAGAACCGGCCAGACCTCACTATGAATATGGCCTGTATGAAGACGCCGGGAATGGGCGAACGCCGACTGCTTGCCATCACAAACCCGGACAGGCTGCGACGTGTACTTCAGGTGATGCTTGATGAGAATGAGTTCCTCTCTCCCTATGGAATTCGTGCTGTCTCGCTATACCACAAAGTTAATCCCTATGTGCTAAAAATGGACGGCACCTATCACTCGGTCGACTACGAACCGGCGGAATCGTCCTCATCTCTGTTTGGAGGGAACTCAAACTGGCGCGGGCCGATCTGGTTCCCAGTGAACTATCTTCTGATTGAGTCGCTGCAGAAATTCCACTACTATCTTGGAGACGACTTCAAGGTAGAGCTCCCAACTGGTTCCGGTACTTGGATGAACCTGTGGGAGGTTGCATCAGAGCTCTCCCGTCGCCTGACCAGGACATTCCTGAAGGATGACGAAGGAAAACGGCCCGTCAACGGAGATGAGGAGCGTTATCAAAAGGATCCCAACTGGGAAGACTTGGTGCTTTTTTACGAATATTTCCATGGTGATAACGGTAAAGGACTCGGCGCCAGCCATCAAACAGGGTGGACAAGCGTCGTCGCAAAATTAATGAAACAGAGTGGGGAGTAATGAAAGGAATCACAATTCTATGTCAGCAATTCAAGATATACCACTATTCAATCAATCTGAAATAGTCTCTAGATACCCTCATCAACCGCTCAAAGGCCAGAAGGCGCTGGTAACAGGTGCGAACTCCGGCATTGGTGAAGGTACAGCCCGATATCTTGCCGCAGCGGGGGCGGCAGTCGTGGTGAACTATGTTGCTAATCCTGATGCCGCTGTTGCAATTGTGGAAGACATTAAGGCGGCAGGCGGAACTGCTACCTCGATACAGGCTGATGTCAGTAAAGAGGATCAGGTTCAGGCGATGTTCGCTCAGATGATGCGTGAATTTGGAACCATCGATATCCTCGTGAATAACGCAGGGCTGCAGAAGGATTCCCCTTTTGAAACCATGACTCTCGATCAGTGGAATCTCGTTTTGAATGTAAATCTCACTGGGCAGTTCCTATGTGCACGTGAGGCAGTACGGGAATTCCTGCGTCGTGGAATTAAGACCGATATCTCCTGTGCCGCCGGCAAGATTATCTGTATGAGTTCAGTACACGAAGTTATTCCTTGGGGAGGGCATGTGAACTATGCGACTTCCAAAGGTGGAGTAATGCTGATGATGAAGTCACTTGCTCAGGAGTTTGCCCCTAAAAAAATCAGAGTGAACAGCATCGGGCCGGGCGCCATCAAAACTCCCATCAATCGTTCAGCGTGGGATATACCGGAGGCAGAGGCGAATCTGCTAAAACTCATCCCATACGATCGCGTGGGAGTTGCTGGGGACATCGGGAAAGCAGCGGTATGGCTTGCTTCGGACGATTCGGACTATGTCACCGGAACCACACTTTTCGTGGATGGTGGTATGACTCTCTATCCAGGTTTCGCAACCGGCGGCTAGGAGCTTTCGCTCTCATCCCCCGACCTCTTCTCCCAAAAACATGACGAGAGGTCGGGGTATGAGGGAAATGATTATTCGGCAGCGAGAAGACCACGGAGCTGTTTTCGTGTATCATCTTTAGACGACTTGGAAGACTGAAGATGCTGTTTATCTACCGTGATCTGGAAGAAACATATACACATTTCATCCGTTGTCTGTTCACCCCAGCTGACAAATTTTGGAGGATGAGACGGCTGGCGCGGATTGGTCTCGGTGTTGTCGTACGATGCTTCCATCTCGAGCACTGTTCCTTTGGGAAGAGGAACTGGTTTCTTGTATCGATAGGTTTCCTGCCAGTTGAAGTCCCAGTCTTTGATATAGACCAGTGGAATTTTCACACCGCTCGGCAGTGTTGCATTCACTTTTAATACACGGCCAAGCATGTGCATGTGTGGAGCTGCCGAAAATGCGTGTACATCCATAGGGAGAGTCATTTTTTGATGCACCACCTGGTCAGCCACTCCGGCTTTAAGCGATAGATAGGGATATATCAGAGCGTTGGTGTAGATCTCTTTGTCAACAGTGGCTTTCTCCGTGAAATAGAGCGCCATCTGAGACATATCTGTCTCCACCTGCCCAGATTTGTGATAGTGGACTTGCAGTACTAACTTGGCGCCTTTAGGCATTTTGAATGCAATGCCGGGAGGCATCAGCCGTGGTGTATTCCCTGGAGCCCACCCTGCGACCCATAGAGTCTGCTGAAAAGGAACTCCAATCGTCGTGCCGGGCACAGAGTATCCGGGTTCGGGATCGGCTTTATCCAGCACTACAGATTTCCCGCTCATATCCAGAAATAGAATAATATGGTGCACAATCGCGCGGTTGCCAGCTCTGAACTCTATCCCTCGCACATACTTATCCACATCGACATTGTAGGGAAGCACGTAGTTGCGGTAGACATCATCCCCCTCTGCTGCCAGATGATAGGCTCCCTCTGGTTTCAGTTCTACATCAGGTGTCCCGAGTGTCCATTTCCCAGGCGCAGGAAAAATTGGCAGCGCTGGAACAGTATGAGCGTTTCCTTCAGGAGCGCCTGAATCTGCCCACATTTCCAGGGTGTCTATCTGATGATTGGTTAAGGTACGGGCATCGTGGAAATCGCCATAACCGGGAACAGCTTTCCACGGCGGCATCACTCTCCGGGTAGTGTAATCCTTTATTGCGGCAGCCCATGTTTTTGCCTGCTGATATGTGGTTAGCGAGAACGGCCCCGTTTCACCAGCGCGATGGCATATCACACAGTTCGCATTCAAAATCGGCGCTACATCTTTTGCATAGGTGACCTGAGAGAAATTGGATGTCGGATGATCAGCAGCAGCACGATCACGATAAATAACACATCCTTGAGCTAGATTTCTTGGGCGGGAGACTACTCCGCCGGAAACGACAGCCTGCAGTGCATCGCTGAGATCGTGACGAACGATTTTGGTGCGGTCTGTGCTATCATCGATACGACCACGATATCGAACTACACCCTGCTTATCCAGCACCACCGCTTCGGGAGTTCGACTGGCGTGCAGTTTATCTGCAAGTGCGGTGCCTCTATCTTTAACGACAGGAAAATCATATTCGCATTTTGCGGCGTATTTCTTAACTTCTGTTAACGTATCTTCCTGATTAGAATTCACAACAAAGAACTGGGCTCCACGAGCAGAGAAATTTTTCTGTAATTCCTTGATTCTTGATGTATAGATATTCGAAATCGGGCATTGAGTTGAGGTGAATATAAAAGCGATTGCGGTATGATCCGCAAAAATTTTATCGCTGTACGCTTTGCCATTGATATCCTGCCACGTGAGAGGGACAATGGGTGCTAACACACTAGCAGGTATGGGTTTTTGCTCGGAATGAACCACGCCGATGCTCAAACTGCTTAGTAGCAATGCTGCAAGCGGTAGCATCAAAGGCATACGCTTTATCGATCTGTGCACGGACATAACTTCAACTCCCGATACTTAAGATGGAACTTAAAACATTTCTATTCAATATTGCCACTATATTATACGATATAAAATATCCAAGAATTAGCGGACGGGCAAACAGTTGTGAAAATAGTCACACACTCATAGGCTAGCGAACACACTCTGTTTTAGAGAGCCTGATAATTTTGCTGTGATACGTTTGGAATGCTGGGAGGTATACTTAAATTTCGATTTATGTTGGTTGGATTTAGTTTAAGTAGGATAATATGAGATCGTACCAATGCGTGTTATCAATTATAACGATCACCTATCCGAAAATCGCAGAATTTGACAGAAAGTTTTTTGTAAGGAAAGGAACTGTAGAATGTATTCAGTAAATTTGAGCTCAAAAAAGAATGCTGCTTTCACCCTCATTGAGCTGCTCGTTGTGATCGCGATAATAGCGATCCTTGCAGCTATTCTATTCCCCGTATTTGCACAGGCCCGCGAATCTGCTCGAGCTACCGCCTGTCTCTCAAATACACGACAGATAGCGCTTGGACAGCTGATGTATTCACAGGATTACGATGAGACCATTATTCCGGCTTTGAATGTAGATCCTACACTCGCTGGCTCGACGATTGATGTTCAGGTGGCCAATACCTGGACAACGATTATTCAGCCTTACCTCAAAAATAGCCAGATCCTGTTGTGCCCATCTTTCAGCGCTTCCAATACTGGCAATGCCATGGATCAGTTTGACTGTGATGGTGATGGAAACAGCACTCCGGGCAGCGGTTCCACGGGTTGGATTCCTCCGAAAGATAACAAATACCTCTCTCACTACGGGGTGGCTCGGCACTCAATCTACTGGCAGGGTATCTGCGATAAGACAGGTACGCAGCCTTATGCCTATTACCCTGGCAGCGGATTCTTCACGGATGATGGCACTACCTGGCAGACTTTCACCGAAGCGCTTGCCTCGGTAGTGGAGCCCGCGCGTACTTCCAATATCGGCGATGCCCTCACAGTCATCCGAACCGATGTCAATCAGGTAGGTACGAAGTTTGGCTGTGAGTCCCGTTTCCGCCACAAGAGCAGCGGTGGTAACTTCAGTTTTCTGGACGGCCACTCAAAATATCTGGGCGGAAATCCGGAGCGCTACCACTTGACCGATGCGAACGGATGCCAGTTTGAGCAGTACTTCACGGCAGATAGATAAGATTGAACCCTCATCCCCCGACCCCTTCTCCCGTTTTGCTCGCAAGAGAGGGAGTGACAAGTCGTGCATTTGCCCCTCTCCCAGTGAGGAACGAACGTCGGGGAGAGGGGTTGGGGTGAGGTGCATTTACTCCCCTTCTCCTGTTTCTGGGAGAAGGGGTCGGGGGATGAGGACTATCTATTTCTTATCCGGCTTAGCAGAGACTATTACTCGTATGGAAGTGATCTTATCGCCCTGTTTGATCTTATCCATGATATCAAGGCCTTTTGTGATCTTTCCAAAAACGCAGTATCCTTCATCTAGCTGATGGTTATCCGCAAGATTGAAAAAGAACTGGCTGTCTCCACTGTCTGGTGCCTGAGAACGGGCAAGCCCAAGGGTACCTCGCTCGTGCGGCTGTTTAGCTTCAAGAGGCACAGTAGTTCCAGATCCACCTGCACCCAGTTGGTACTTCTCACCCACCGCTTCAGATGGGATGTCTGCGATTTTCGAACCGTCGACCGTTTTCGATTTCGGATCACCCGCCTGTACTACGAAATTACTCACGTACCGATGGAATAGAATCCCATCATAAAATTTCTTTTTCACAAGATCAAGAATATGCTCTACAGTTTTCGGAGCATCCTTAGAAAACAGTTCGATTGTAATGCTTCCCCGTTTTTCCACAACCATCATCACCTTGGGATTGGTTTTAGCTGACGCTGGTGGCTTCGCCATGGCCTCGACCTGGCTCGTACCTGCTGCTATCACTATTGCTGCTGCTATAAAGCTGCGACGAGAGTGCGTAAATCTTTTAAAATCCATTGGTAACTTTACTCCTGGTTATTTTTGAACTGAGCCCAGATATTTGTTTCTATGCCGCTTCACAGCAATCTCATTAGCGATGAAAAATGTGAAATGATTTACATAGGGACATCTGTAATAAAAGCATATTTCTCAGGTTATGTCAACCTGCACACCGGGTATTCAATCTTAAGGGATTTTGGTTCCTTGCGAGGAGACTATTTTCCAATTATCCCCCTCCATTACCAAAACATCAGTCCATCGAAACTGTCCGCTGATATCATCATTCTTATAGGCTGCCTTGTCTGTGGTTCGAAAAATCATAAGTGCCGTATTGCCATAAACTCGTATTTTAATCTGATCCATTTTCGACGACTCGTATTTCAGATCGCCCGCTTTCAGAATCGCCATATAGTCCGCCCGATTGACAACTGTTCCTTCGTCGCTTACGAATATGAAGCTGTCCGCTAAATATCGCTCGAACGAAACGGCGCTGCCCTTGACGAGATCGTCTGATAGCTCCTGCTCCATCTTTCGAATCGTTTGCTCTACTTTTGCATTTTGATTGTCAATGGACTTACTTTTCTCCTGCCCAATTGCCAGGACGGTAACAATCATGGTTAACACAATAAGAAAAAGAACTTTTTTCAATATGATCTCCTTATAAATAGTTGTAGAGAATTAACGATATAGAATCCTTATTTCAATGCTGCTTTTTCGCTGTCGCGGCTGCTGCACTTGCAATCAGCGCTAATATCGCGAGCAGCCACATGGAAGAACTATTCGAGTGCGTTCTCTGCTTTAGCACACCCATGACATACGGCCCGACAAATCCACCAAGATTCCCAACAGAATTGATAAAAGCAATCCCTCCCGCTGCGGCTGCGCCGCGTAATGCTGCTGTTGGCTGTGCCCAAAATGGCCCCAATCCCGCCACCATCCCGCTGACAGCGAGAGTCAGGAACATTATCACAGCCCAGGGAGAGTGAACAAGTGTAATCAACATAAAACCTAATGCGCCAAACAAGAGGGATACCGATAGATGTATTCGCCGTTCATGCTTATAATCCGAATGTGCACCCACACCCACCATCGCAATTGTTGCTCCCAATGGAGGAAGCGCACTCAGAAAACCGACCTGAACAGTTGATAGCCCTCCAAACTCCTTTATGATGATAGGCATCCACATGGTGACAGCATAGGCGCTCGTGGTGATACCGAAATAGATAATACAGAACCGCCAAAGCACGGGATTTGTAAAGGCTTCTCGAAGACTGAAATGGTGTGAGCCGGTATGTGTATGACGATGCAGCAGCCATGTCTTTTCATTTTCTGTCAGCCAGCGCGCATCTCCGGGGCCATTTGGCAAGTAGGCGATGACTACCCCTGCAAGTAAGATAGCTGGAATGCCTTCGAGTATAAATAGCCATTGCCAGCCCTCCAATGCAAATTTATGGATATTGAGCAGATATCCGGATACAGGACCGCCTATTACTCCCGAAAGCGTGGTGGCAGTCATAAACAGCCCGACTATTTTTGCTCTTTCGGCTGGTGTGTACCAAATTGTCAAGTAAAAAATCACGCCAGGAAAGAAGCCTGCTTCGGCAAGCCCCAGTAGAAATCGAAACGTGTAGAACATGGCAGGCGTTCGGGTGGTGGCCATTGCAATCGCTACAATGCCCCAGGTCACCATGATCCTGGCAATCCAAAATCTTGCACCTACTCGTTCCAGAATCAGGTTGCTTGGCACTTCGAAAAGGAAGTATCCAATAAAGAAGATGCCTGCTCCAAATCCATACACCTGATCGGAAAAATGAAGTGTCTGCTTCATCTGCAGCGCCACGAAACTCACATTGGTTCGGTCGAGATAGGCGACTATATATAGTAAAAAAAGAAAGGGTATAAGCCGGAGAGTCACTTTTCTTAGAAGCAAACGGCTTTCTTCATGCGACATATCGCCTCCTGTGCGGCCAACAACTTCGTTATCGCGAATATTCACCATCTGCATTCGATTAGCCTTGTTTATG
>JANXSG010000032.1 GCA_025352825.1 Chthonomonadaceae bacterium
ACCTTGAAAAACTGTGCCATTGACACCGGCGCTTTTATGATCAAATTCAACAACTGGCTCACCTCTCCCACACGTAAACCTGGCTCAGAGATGGCGGTTCACCACGGCTGCCGTCTATTTAGAAGACTTCCTGGCGTTCGATTTGAAGGGAGAATTCATGAGCAAAATCTACGATCTCTAATGGAACTGGGCTATAAGTATATTCCACTCGAAGGAGTAGAGATCGATCACTTCGGATACTCCGGCGAGATTATGACCCTTCGGAACAAGCATGAACGATTTATTACAATGTTAAAGCGTGAAGTCGAAGAATGCCCCTACTCCGAGTTCCAGAACTTCCAGCTCTTCAATTTGGGGAACGCCTACTTTACATTTGGAGATATGGAAAATGCCGCGAAATACCTTGCCAAAGCCGCCGAAAACCCAGATGTGGCGGAAGAGTATACAGTCACCACTTTTGTGGAGCTGGCTACCGCCTATCACCGCTTAAGCCGTTCGAAAGAAGGTCTCGAAGTATGTATGAAAGCGGATGAATTAGGTATGAATCAGGCCGGCATAGAATTTGCACGCGGATACTGCTACCTGCATCTTTCAAGATATAAAGAGTCTGAGGCTGCTTTCCAGAGTGCGCTTCTCTACGGCAGGGACAACACGAGGCTATACGCCAATACTGGGGACTCTGGAGTTGGAACCTACAAAGCGCGATACGGCCTGGGTTTGGCGCTGGTGGGTCTCGAAAAATATGCAGAAGCAGCCGCAGCCTGTGAGCAAGCCATCACCGAACAGCCAGGACTGGCCGAAGCACGCTACCTGCTCTCTGTGTGTTACACGAGACTAAAGCGATTCACGGAAGCTAAGCAGACGCTTGAAACAGTGCTCCTGCAGAAACCTAATATGGTGGAAGCACGCCGGGAATTAGGAGCAATGCTGCTGCACATGAAGGACTTCAGTTCGGCTTTGCGTCATCTACAGATGGCAGCAGAAAATGAACCCTCGAACTACGATGTCCTGACTCAGCTTGCGAACTGCTGTGAAATTCTAGGGCTGTTGGAGACAGCTAAGGAAGTGTATCGCCGATTACGCAAAATTCGGCCTGAATCTGCAGAGATATGCGTCAATCTGGGTCGTGTGCTGGCGACACTTGGAGCAGATGCAGAAGCAATCGACTGTTTCTCTGAAGCTATTAACGTGAACCCTGAGTATAGCAACGCCTACTTCAATGCGGGAGATCTTCTCTACAAGCTGGGTTTTTACGATCGGGCGGCAGAGACTTTCAT
Organism: Chthonomonadaceae bacterium; assembly: GCA_025352825.1. GTDB lineage: Bacteria > Armatimonadota > Chthonomonadetes > Chthonomonadales > Chthonomonadaceae > JANXSG01. The sequence continues at coordinate 1,278 of JANXSG010000032.1, forward strand.
GTCTGGATTAGAGGTGGAACCATCCTACGCTCCAGGTTTTTTCATGTTGGGAAACTGCTATGTGCAGACACGAGCCTATGACGCAGCCATAATGTCGTTTAAGCAGGCCCTCATAGAGAATCCTAACTATCGCGAAGCGCTCAGCAATCTTGAATTAGCAGAAGAGCTGGCCGCGAAGGTGGAAGCTTCTGTTTTACGATGATATTTAGCCCTCACCCCCAGTCCAATAGGCGTTAAGTTAAGATGTCTTGGCTCGAAGAAATTCATTTCGTCGCATAAAATCTACTGTGAAACCCTGTTATATTAGCTTAACTTAACGCCCTCACCACAGTTCAAGCACATTGAATCGGGGGGTGAATCTTCTCACACTTTAAAATACCTCGTAAAAATACTTGGTTTTCCTCTAAACATTACATTTTTTTCGCCGAATATGATTTTGGGAAAAGTAAACTGCACTGGTTTTCATATCTCATGCAACTAAATACGCAATCGATATTTTCTTGATCTACACATATTTGCGAAAACTATCCCGAAAGGGCATCAAGCCACTTCTGGAGTACGCAATGCGAAAGTCAAGAGAAACCGCTCGAGCCGGCAGGATGCCGACATGTGGTGCCAAAAAAAGCGCATCACCGGGCAAAATCATGGAGGAGAAAAACTGTAATGGGATTGTACATCAACACCAACGTGACAGCGCTGAACGCGCTGCGCAACTTGAACAACGTTTCTAATGCTGTCAGCTCCAGTATCGAGAAACTTTCCAGCGGTCTTAGAATTAACCGAGCGGCGGATGATCCGGCTGGACTTATCATCTCCGAAAGCCTTCGTGCTCAGATCGATGGTCTTAACCAGGCGATCTCCAACTCACAGGATGCCACCAACGTCATCAAGACGGCTGAAGGCGGGCTTACAGAAGTAAACAGCCTTTTAAGAAACATCCGACAACTCGCTGTTCACGCTTCCAACACTGGTGTAAACGACATTGTAGCGGTGCAGGCAGATCAGACTCAAATCACATCTGCAGTAGCGTCCATCGATCGAATTGCTCAAAACACCCAGTTTGGAACCAAGCATCTGCTGGATGGCTCCTCTGGCATCACTGCAGCCGTGGTAGACACCACCGACCTAGGTGGTATATTCATCGGCGGCACATTCGGCGGAGTCACTACACAAAACGGTACTGTACAGGTTCAGGTCAACACAGCTGCGACTCTGGCGGGTATCTCGGGAGCTGCACTGGCGACTTATGCATCTATCAACGCCAGCATCTCGTCCGTAAATGGCACCACAACCGGAGCTGGTGGTACTGTCATTCTTAATGGCCAATCCATCTCTGTTGTTGGATCCGACACAGTACAGACTCTGATAAACAAGATCAACAACGTGGCTGAAACCACAGGTGTCTCCGCCGGTCTTGTTACTGGTAATGGTTCATCCGCCATCACTCTGACACAACAGAACTTTGGTAAGAACTTCATCATCAACGAGTCGGAAAGCGCTACACTTCTCGCTGGTACATCTGGTACCCTCGTCAGCGGCTTGAATGCCACTGTCACAGTAGTTGCATGGGGACTTGTAAATGGAGCCACAACCACAGTTGTCTCCACCTTCACAGGAGGTCGAGCAGCCACTGACTCAGGTCTGCGAGTAACAGATACTTACGGAAACTCGCTTTTGCTGACGACAGCTGGCAACCTCAATCCTGCTGCCCAAACTCAGGCCACAGTGACTGCGGGTAGTCTGCAGTTCCAGGTAGGTGGTAATGCTGGCCAGGTTGTGAATGCAACCCTCGGGAACATCCGAACTGTCAATCTGGGTAACACCACGATCTCCGGTAAGAGTCTTTCTCTAGTGGATGTGACCACAGCCACAGGCTCGACACAGGCAATCACAATTGCGGACGAAGCAATTGCACAGGTATCCCAGCTTCGAGCGAATCTTGGTGCGTTCCAGAAGAACACACTCGAGAGCACAGTTCGATATCTAGGTGTCGGTGTAGAAAATCTGTCAGCATCTGAGAGTCAAATCCGTGATACGAACGTAGCCGCTGAAGTCGTCAACCTGACGAAGAACCAGATCCTCCAGCAGGCTGGTACTTCCGTGTTGGCTCAGGCGAACAGCGCACCGCAGCAGGTACTTTCCCTCCTACGATAACTCACCCTCACCCATTAAACGGGTAAATCTAACAGAGCCGGCTGCGATTGCAGCCGGCTCTGATTCTGTATCTCCTAGATTGTTTATATAATCACCTAAAAAACTCCTATAAAACTTCGATGCAGTTCCCGATATATTGGAAGGGAACACTTCTAATTCACCCCGCCACTCACTCAGAAAATCAATATAACCACTGTACCCCTATAGGGGACAGCCCGCATCGGCAGGATGCCGAAATATGACGCAATCATTTTGAGTCAACGGGCAAATCATGGAGGAAACAGACAATAATGGGACTGCAGATTAACACTAACGTGACAGCGCTCAACGCACTGCGCAACTTGAACAATGTATCTAACGCTGTTAGTTCAAGTATCGAGAAACTATCCAGCGGCTTAAGAATCAATCGCGCAGCGGACGATCCGGCCGGACTTATCATCTCCGAGAGCCTTCGTGCCCAGATCGACGGACTCAACCAGGCGATCTCAAATTCACAGGATGCCACCAACCTCATAAAGACGGCTGAAGGCGGTCTCGCAGAAGTCAACAGCCTTCTTCGTAACATTCGTCAACTCTCAGTTCATGCCTCCAACACTGGTGTAAACGATATTGTAGCAGTACAGGCCGATCAAACACAGATCAACTCTGCTGTGGCTTCTATCGATCGTATTGCCGCTAACACTCAGTTCGGAACCAAGCATCTACTCGACGGCTCTTCTGGTATAACCGCAGCAGTGGTAGACACTACAGATCTAGGTGGCATATTTATCGGTGGAACCTTCGGTGGGGTCGCTACTCAGAATGGAACCGTTCAGGCGCAGGTGAACAACGCCGCCACACTCGCAGGTGTCTCCGGCGCTGGGCTCGCAACCTACGCCTCTATCAATGCCAGCCTCTCCAATGTTAATGGTACCACTATTGGATCAGGTGGACTAGTTGTCATCAATGGGCAGACGATTTCAGTCAGTGGTTCGGATACTGTGCAAACATTAATCAACAAGATCAATAATGTAGCAACCACCACAGGCGTTGGTGCAGGTTTCGTAGTTGCGAACGGTTCGGGTGCCATTACTCTTACTCAGCAGAACTACGGTAATAACTTCACGATCAACGAATCGGAGAGCTCTAACCTGCTAATCGGTACCACTGGTACCCTGGTAGCTGGCCTGAATGCTACGGTTACGGTCGTCGCATGGGGACTTGTCAACGGAGCTACCACCACGGTAGTATCTACCTTCACAGGAGGCAGAGCTTCAACAGACTCCGGACTGCGTGTGACTGATACCTACGGTAACTCTCTCTTGCTGACATCCGCTGGAAACCTGACGACTGCTGCAAAAACGGTCTCCACGGTAACAGCAGGAAGCCTGCAGTTCCAGGTAGGTGGTAATGCGGGGCAGGTTGTTAATGCTACCCTAGGCAATATTAGAACCGTCAATCTGGGAAATACCACTATTGCGGGGAAAAGCCTATCCGTGTTGGACGTTACGACCTCTACCGGTGCTGTTCAGGGGATTGAGATCGCCGACGAAGCAATCTCGCAGGTATCTCAGCTTCGAGCTAATCTTGGTGCGTTTCAAAAGAACACATTGGAGAGTACAGTTAGATACCTCGGGGTCAGTGTAGAAAACCTGTCCGCATCAGAGAGTCAGATACGAGACACTAACGTTGCCGCTGAAGTCGTCAACCTGACTAAAAACCAGATCCTGCAGCAGGCTGGCACTTCCGTACTGGCTCAGGCTAACAGCGCACCGCAGCAGGTGCTCTCGCTTCTTAAATAGACGGGCAGTTGTCCGGATTTAATATGGGCTGGGTGGGCGATTAGATGCTTTCAACTCTCCCTCCCTGCCCTTTTTTATGAGCTTGCCTACTCAGTTCTTATTCCAACAACATTACCCTCAATTTTACTAGTTTTATGCCCGAAAATGGTGATGTAGTGTCCCCGTTGGACGCAGGGCAGTTCAGGAGATAGATTATGAGTCTTAGTTCTATAAATTTTTCTGGTCTCAGCTCCGGTATCGACACCGCTTCCATTATATCCCAGTTGATAGCAGTCGACCGGCAGCCAGAATCATCCATGAAGATTAGTATAGGGTATTTACAGCAACGCCAGACGGCCTATAATTCTGTGGCTGCACAGATGTTGAGCCTGCAGTCGACCGCCAGCACACTGAACAATTTACGGGCATTTAATCTGGTCACAGGCACCAGTTCGGATGAAACCGTGGCGACAATTACGGCAGCAACAGGAACCCAGCCAGGGAATCACACGATTACAGTCGCCAATCTGGCCACAGCTCAGCGCATCAGTTCGTCTGTGCAGACCAGCGCCACTACCCCACTCGGTTTTTCCGGTCAGATTCTCGTAAATGGCAAAGCGATTACGGTGAAGGCATCCGATACACTCACAAATGTAGCTCAGAACATCAATGCCTCGCAGCCTGGTGTCAGCGCGTCTATTATTGCGCCCTCAGCCAATCAGTTTTATCTCACCATAAACAGTTCTAACAGCGGATTGCAGGGGAAGATTAGCATTTCAGACACTGCTGGCAACACATTTGTTGGAACCACCCTAGGTCTGTTTGGAGCAGGCAGCAGTCTGAAAAATACTATTAGTGCATCCCAAGCGGGATCAAATCTCTTCACCGACAGCGCCACCAGTATCGCCACTCTTGAAGGTCAGACTCTCGTACCTCCCACCGTCGGAAATGTGAGTATTACGGCTACGGTGGCAGGTGTACCCACCACACAGGCTGTTTCCATCGATCTTAATAAATCTCTGTCTGGGATTGCTTCTGACATTAATGCAGCATTCGGAGGGCCAGCGATACCCGTAGCCCAGGTAGTAAGTGTCGCGGATCCTATTACCGGAGCTGCCAAACTACAGCTTCAAATCAATGGGGTGGCGGGTACGGGTAACTTTACAGACGATAAAAACGTTCTGGCGAATCTCGGAATTCTTCAGAATAATTTGGGTGCTGGCCGAGAACTTACTGCTGCTAAAGATGCCAATTTTACTCTGGATGGCCTGGCAGCAACTCGCGCTACGAACACATTTAGTGATGCAATTACAGACGTCACAATTAACCTGCTAAAAGATACAGGCACCACCAATCTTACGATAATTAGTGATACAGCCACTATCAAATCCAATATCACTTCTTTTGTGAAAGCGTTCAACGATACCATCGATACCATAGAGAGCAAATCGACGTTCGACTCAGCTACGGGCTCAACTGGCTCTCTCTTCGGAGATTCTACCACAGCGAGCATTGTCGACTCGCTTGTCTCGCAGGCGACTAGCCAGTTCTCTGGGCTGCCCTCGAACTTCAGTCTGCTGTCTCAGGCCGGAATTACTCTGGATCAAGGGGATCATCTGCAGGTCGACGAGGCCGCGCTCACAGCGGCACTGCAGAACAATCTCAGTTCTGTTGCGCAGCTTTTTCAGGCATACGGCACACCCAGCGATCCAAGTGTTCAGTTTGTCACATCATCAGATAAAACGCAGCCAACTGGATTAGCTGGGTACCCAGTGAACATCACCACTCCAGCTCAGCAGGCTGTAATTACGGCAGGAACCGCTCAATCACTGGTATTAGCGCAGGATGAAACCTTAACATTTGCCGGCCCGCCTTTCGGCGTTCTGGTGACTCCCACTTTGGTTGGAGGTCATACCATCTCACTGCACGCCGGAAGTTCGGTAACGGATATTGCTTCACAGATCAATGCCGATCCTCTTGTAGGTAAAGTTCTTACAGCTACGGTGGTAGGCGGAAAGCTTACTTTTACCTCGAAACAGTATGGCAGCGCGGCTGAAATTGCAGTCATATCAAGTATTCCGGATGGCGGCGCGGGTAATACGAGCGGATTTGGCACTACGGTGCTAGATAAAAAGGGAGTCGATATCGCAGGAACCATCAATGGCGAGTCCGCTACTGGAGTTGGCCAGTTCCTGACTGGCTCTCTCAAGGGTTCGAACGGCACCAGTAACGGCAAAGCCTTGGGACTCCAGATACGAGTGACGGCAACTGCTGCTGGTGCATACGGATCCATTGGGTTTACAAGTGGAGCAGCGAATCAAGTGAATGGTTATATCAATTCGCAAACGGATTCTTACTCTGGTGCTTTAAGCACAGCCGTCGCAGGTCTGCAGTCGAATATTGATGACATCAACAAGGCAATTACAGATCTAGAAGCATCTATAAAAGATCATCAGATTACGCTACAGCAGCAATACACAGCTATGGAAGTTGCCGTTGGAAGAATAAAAGCAGCTAGTGCTGGTCTATCCCGGCTGGCAATCTCGTAATCGAACTCGTCCAACAGGTAAATCACGAAGCATAAGATTTTTATATTATTACTCACGATATGGCAATATTACAACAAAATACTAATTTAGACTAACATGTGACATATGTCCATTTGCACAATCCATGCCAAACAATCAACAAACAACAAACAACGCCGTAAAAAATTTGATCATCCCTGCTGTCAAGAGTTCATCATCCGCCCCAGTAAAGGTTTCTCCTGCATCTCGCCAGCTTCATGAGCAGTATCAGCGTGTACAGATTGAAACTGCCAGCCCCACGCACCTTATCATTCTGCTATACGATGGAGCTATCAAATTCTGCTGCCGCGCAATTGAGGGGATGCAGAAAAAAGATTTGCAGCTTCAGCATAATAATCTTGTCAAGGTGCAAAAAATAGTTGCTGAGCTGATGGGCTCACTTGATAAAGAGGCGGGCGGCGCGATTGCCGACAATCTGTTCCGTCTATATGCACACATGCTGCAAGAGTTAGTTTCGGCGAACCTCTACGATAAAATCGAACAGGTTGAGAATGTGAAACAGATGCTGGAGGATCTGCGTGAAACCTGGCAGCAGATCGATCGGCAGAAAATCCAGGCTAAACCTGAACTAGAAAATTCACAAGTGCGCAATGCGGCTCCGGTGAAGAATTCGATGGGTGTTCAAAAAAAAATCGCTGTCCCAAAAGCAGTCGTTCCTGCGATATCTCGACTTGGAGAACAGAATGCCTAAAGCCGAGCGTCGACCTATTATGAACAAAAGGACATAGAGAATGATATCGACCGAGGTTATGAAAAGTCAGGATGTTGAGGTACTGAAGCGGCTTTGTCAGATTGCTAGCGAGATACGGTTTGCACTTCAAAGAGGGAAGACTGAGATTGCACTGCAGGCTGCTGCTCTGCTTACCCCGACTTTAGAGCTCTGGCAGGATACAACCCCAGTGAATGAAACCGAGCGAGAAATGCGCGCGAATATTGCGGCTGAAATTCAGATACTTCTCGAGGACAGCGAACAGAGGCTTACAGAAAAAATGAGGGAGATTGGCGCCCGCAAGGGAACCCTGACCAGAGGTAAACGAACACTTGCTGTTGTTCGGTCTCATCATCCCAAATCTTCGGGGCAGACTATCGACTCAATGCAGTAATAGCATATAATGGATTACGCCTTATATCTCAGCATTGCACTATTACGAATTTTCATGACTATTTCGTTTACTGTCCCAAATATGGATGCTAATATCTAAATCGTTAGAGCCTTTTATATAAGTCTCTCTGTAGTTGAAAGTCTCTTCAAGTCCTCATCCCCCGCCCCTTTTCCCAACAACAGGAGAAGGGGGGAGGTCAATATTATGTCTCCACTCACTAACCGCTCGTGAAACTGTGCAGCCGCACTACATGTTCGAATGTCTCCATCTGCCTTAGCTCCATATGTGATCGGTTCCTCTACTCAGCCTGCCGCTTGAAAACCCCGCTCTTGCCGCCCGATTTGGCTTCGAGGCGGATATCGGTGATGACTGCGTTCCGATCTACCGCCTTCACCATATCGTAAACAGGTGAGTTCTTTTGGGGGTGATGGCTCCCCTTTTTTGAATCGTCCGCGCTTTTTCGGCGGCTTGGGTTGTGGCTTGACTTTCTTGGCAGGCTTCTCCTGGGCATGAACCGCAGTGGAATCGCGGCTGACGTGCATCACAACTTTATCGCCTACATATTTTTGAACCAGCGCTTTTAGCACTTTATCGCCCAGGTTTAGCTTGGCAAATTCTGCGAAAGCTCTGGATAATGTGGCTTGGCTTGGGATATCTTTGAGGCGTTCAAACCCGCAAAACCTGCGTAGATTGGGTTCATTTTTGAGATGTTCGACTAGCAGCGTAGTTGTGGGCATATCGTATAAGGCTTTAGCCACGAAAGCCCGGAAACCTATGCGGTGATCTCCGGAAAGCCGTATCCAGTACTTGCTGACGATTTGCTATCACAATATCTGCCTTGCCCAGATGCACATCACCTGGAGTGAGCAGGGCGATCCCGGTATGGTAGTGCTCCAGGTTGTACCACTGGAAGAAATCACTGCAGAACTGGCGCGCATCCTCCAGGCAGCCGAAACGCTCTGGAAACCCCGGCTGATATTTTAGGGTCTTGAACTGTGCCTCCGAATACGGATTATCGTTTGAGACATGCGGTCTCGAGTAGCTCTTCTTCACACCCAGGCCGACCAGCAGCTGGGTAACCGTCCCGCTCGTCATCGCGGCACCTCGGTCGGCATGGATGCAGAGTCTATCCTTACTAATAGAGTGCTTGCTGCAGGTCTGCTCAATAAGCTCACTGGCGAGATCGGCATCTTCCCGGTCTGCTATCGTCCAGCCCACCACGCATCGGCTGAAGATATCGAGGATCACATAGAGCGAGAAGTGGGAACCCTTTACGGGCCCTTTCAGCTTCGTAATTTCCCACGACCATACCTGGTTCGGTGCGGAAGCCAAGAGCTCCAGCCTGGAATACTGGGGATGCCTGCGCAGGTAACGCTGCTCTCTTGCCTGATTATGCTTGCTTAGAATTCTGTACATCGTTCTCACCGAACAGAGATATTTTTTATCACCTAAGAGCGCTGCCCATACCTGCCTGGGAGAGCAGTCGACAAACCGTTCAGACTGGAGTATATCCAGTATCTCCTGTTCCTGTTCCGGGCTGAGGCCGCGCGGCGGGGCGGATTTCTTTCTAACCGTGCGCGGCCATATCGAGTGAGGCGGAGTGCGATATGTCAATTTTACGAAAAATAGTCTCACCCGTGTGAAAACAGTACCAGTTCGGCGGCAGCGAGATCAATGGCAATTTCACGCTGTTCTTTGGACGACTGATCTCGCAGTTGGATGACTCCGCGCTGTGCCTCTTCATCGCCTAGGATGAGGGTGAAACGGGCTCCCAGATCATCGGCTCGCTTGGCTTGATGTCCGAACTTACGGCTTTTGTAGTCCATGTCACACGAGATTCCTGCCGCGCGGAGCTTGGTGAGCAGCTTTACTGCAATCGGGCGCACCAGGTTCTCGTCACCCAGCGTGATAATGAAGGCGAGCGGGCGCTCATCGGCAGTGGGCAGATCGATTCCCAGCGCGTCCAGGGTGATGAGGCACCGTTCCATCCCCAAGCCAAAACCGATCCCAGGTACGTGGCCGCCGCCGCACTCGTCTACCAGACCATCATATCGACCGCCGCCGCCCAATGCATTCTGCGAACCGAGGCTGTTCCCCACAATCTCGAAGGCTGTTTTGGTGTAGTAGTCGAAGCCGCGCACCAGCCGGTGATCCACTACATAAGGCACTCCTGCCGAGGTGAGATAGCTCTGCAGTTTCTCGAAGTGCTCGGCGCTTTCTGGGTCGAGGAAGTCCACCAGTCGGGGGGCGTCGGCCAAGAGCCGCAGATCGTTCTCATTTTTAGTATCGAGCATCCTGAGCGGGTTCATCTCGAAACGGCCCTGCCCTTCTCCGCTAAGTTCAGCTAGAAATGGCCGCGCGTAATCTTTAAGAGCCTGCTTGAAGGTTACCCTGGACTCCGGAGTGCCGACCGAGTTGATGTGCAGCTCCTGATCGATCACGCCCAGTTCCCGATAGAAATCCATCGCAAGAAGGATCACTTCGGCGTCTAGTGCGGGATCGACTGCACCAAAAACCTCTACTCCTAGCTGCTGGTGCTGGCGATATCGCCCGCGCTGCCCTCGCTCGTAACGGAAATTCTGACCTATATAGTAGAGTTTGAGAAGCGGATGTTCCGCAAAGAGTTTACGCTCGATACAGGCACGAACAACTGGTGCAGTTCCCTCCGGTTTGAGAGTAAGGCTACGGTCGCCGCGGTCGGTGAAGGTGAACATCTCTTTAGAGACGATATCGGTAGCCTCTCCTATGCTCCTGGTGAAGAGTTCGGTCTGTTCCAGAATAGGGGTTCGGATCTCGCGATATCCGTACTTCCGGCAGACCTCACGGAATACATTTTCCACATATCGCCAGCGAGCCGTGTGCAGCCAAGCCTCCTTCACGGGCGGAAAGGGCAGCACGTCGTAGGTATATGGCGGAGCGGTATATTTCATTGGATGGCACCTCAAAATAGAATGGATTGTGAAATTCTATTGTACGGTACCAGTTGGGTGGAAGTCAAATAGAGAGGTTAAACCATCTCTCTCACCCGACAGCTCTCATACTAAGTCTTATTAGTTAAACATGATAGGTGGATAAGAAAGCGAGGAGAATTAATTCAGGCCATTTCAAAGGGTAGGATGACTATCGTCAATTTAAGCATAGGCACACAAACCAATGATGTAGATTGCTTATGTATCTCTTGGCGCAAATTAGCGAAATCGCGGTTAAATAAAAAAGATTCCAAGCTGTATATTAATTAATTAGAAATTCCAGTCGGAAAGTTGTATTAGGAGTTAGAATTATGGCAAGAGGTCAACAACTCTCACTTGCATATCTGCAGCAGCTAGGGGAGCGATAATACCAGTCTCGGCCAATGTTTTAATCCGCACACCCTTCGTTGGTTGGTTGGCGATGGACGATCAGCTCTCTATTTGTAATGGACACGACCCAATATTCAGGTATTCCTTGCTTCGAATAGATGTTGGCTTTTGTAGTGATGTCGCCTCTTAACGTGGTATGGGCTGCTTCCACTGCAAGCAGAATATCTGTGGAAGGATCGGGTTCGTGATCAAGGTAGTCCAACACGGAACCGCGTAGAACTGCTACATCCGGTTCAGGGTCGTTGAATTCGTCATTCTCCCCGATTCCGATCTGCGCTTGCGATTGAATTGATCTACTGCCGAAAATTGCTGAGAGCACGGCCATAATCTGAGTGAATACAGCTATGTGAAGGCGTCCTTGTCCCCATTTGGAAAGTATTTCACCTTCAATCAGTTCGAATTTACCAGGCGTTAACAGTCCATTTTTCACTAATAATTTACATTCGCGGATATTCCACTTTCTTCTTGTGAAACCATCATCTCTAGGCGGTAATATTGCTGTACTTAACAAAATTTCCACTTTTTGAGCTTCGATTAAGCTTGAATGTGAGGATATATATACGTAAGCGTCCAATATTTGCCACCTTCAATTTCAATCCTCTAATGTAGGATAATGAGAGCATCATAATTCGGAGGTGCTTTTATGGTCAGTACAGAAATTTTGGAAATGTGGCGCAATCGGCTAGACAGCTTTGCGAATAGT
>JANXSG010000259.1 GCA_025352825.1 Chthonomonadaceae bacterium
GATGGCCAGGGTTCTGAGAGGACTGTTACTAATGGCGCACAGACCATCACCGGTACGCTAACTTTAGATGGATTCGGACAGACAGTAGCATCTACAGGCAGCAGCACAAATCCATACATGTATGCAGCCACCAGCGGATACCGCAATGATAACGATGCGGGCCTAACACATGTAGGAGCTCGCTACTACGATTCTCAGGTGGGTAGGTTTATCACACGTGATACCTATCTCAACCAGAAACCGTATCTCTACTGTGAACATGATCCTATTAATCTTACAGATCCATCAGGGCACAATTGGCTTTCAGACAAGCTAAAAGGTGGAATTGACTGGATAAATGAAAATGTGGAACCTGTACTCAGTTGGGGTAGTGATTTGATTGGTCGGTTAGGAGATATTCATTTAGGGGAAGGATGGGGATGTGGTTTTGGGTGGGGATTGGGTTTATGGGATGGATATAATAACTACAAAGATGCCAAGAGAAGAGCTGTTAAAGCTACACGGCCAAAATTCGATGGATCTAATGGCGTTGATCAAGATATTATGGATCAATATAACGGGATGTTTCCGGGACATAACAGGTACTAGGATGCATACCGATTTGTATGTCAAAATACTACGATCTGTTCGAAAGCTGAAACAAGGGTGGGCAGAATTGCCCCTCTTGTTTCATAATTCATCAAAGAGCTACGACAGGGATATTTATTAAACAGTATATTGAAGACTTTTAGTGATATAAGCAACTTTTTGCAATATGGTTACATACAGAAATCGCAATCGGTCTGAATTTAATAGGATGGTTGATTTGAAATATTATAGTACTAAATATGTATTTTGCATTATTTATATATTTATAATATCTATCGGCTGTTCAAGTAAGTCGCCCATAGCTCCGAGTAAACATATAATAGATGCAGCTTATGCAGGCAATTCATCTGAAATTTCAAGAGCCCTAGAGCGTGGTGAAGATATCGAATCGCCGGATAAGTATGGTGAAACAGCATTGATTATATGCTCTGCTAATGGTTCGCTAAATTCAGTTGATTTACTAGTAAATCATGGAGCAAATGTAAATGCGAAAACAAAAATGCATGCAACACCCTTGATGGCGGCTGCTGGAGGAGGGTATACGGAGATTGCAATGATACTTCTCAATAAAGGAGCTGATCCTAACGTTAAATCCATTGAAGGTACTACAGCATTGATGTTTGCTGTTGGCATGAACTACATTGAAATGGCTAGGATACTAATAAATCATGGTGCAGAGGTTCATGCGATTAATTCTAAAGGCCAAAATGCGCTTCAGATTGCAAATAAAATGAAGAACCCTTCATTAATTAAGTTACTGAAATATGCTTATTCCAAAAAATAGTATATTGGTTCGTGTATTATCTGGTGCATTCGCACAACTTTTCTTACTTAATAGTTAAGAAAACAAAAATGGAGTAATAGAATGCATAGAGTGCCTTTAGGGAATGATTGGAAAGCTTGGGTCGGATTTGTATTTATGGTTGTCGCAATAGTTCGAGCAGTCATAGCTTTTATAGATTGGTGGAAGCAGAATACAATATAAAGAAATAATTTTGATAAGTTTATCTTCTTTTTTACTTATACTGCGTCGGTCTCCATCAAAAAAAGTCAGCTGGTTAAAAGGACTTTATCACCTAGTAGATTTTACAATTCCTCCAGTGGCAACGAGATATATGCTCTTTTTATTGACAAATCCTCTGCTAGAGAATAAAATGACAACAGAGAAATGTGCCAGAGGTTTTTTCAGTGCTAATGAAACCATAACTATTTCTTGTTCGTCTCCTCAATACTGCATCGGTCAGCGAGGATCAGCCATATCGGAGCAGTTCGCAAATATATCTGACCAACATCACCAACCCTAACAGCACGACTGTAACCAATGTATATGATGACGACAGCCAGTTATTGAGCGTTACCAACAAGAACAGCACACCTACTACTCTCTCATCATTCACATATGTCCTGGATAACGACGGCCGAAGAAGTACTTGCACTGAGCTGAGCGGCGATGTGATTACTTACGGATATGATTGGGGCGGCAGGCTCACCAGTGAGAGTAGAACAGGAACTAATGCATACTCTGCCAGCTACTCACTGGATGCAGCAGGCAATAGAACCAGCCAAACTATCGGCACCAAAACTACTTCCTTCACCCTGGATAATGATGATGAACTCACAGCTACTGCCAGCAGCACAGGCGGCTTCGCCAACAGCTACACGTATAATGCAAATGGCGAACAGACAGGGCGAACTCTCAGCGGGACTGCCTACACACTCGCCTACGACTACGACGGCCAATTGACCAGTATCACGCAGGGAGGAAATACCACTAGTTTTGCTTATGATGG
>JANXSG010000262.1 GCA_025352825.1 Chthonomonadaceae bacterium
CGGTTCAAGGTGAGGGTGAGGGTGTTTATCATAGTTCCAGCGTTATCAGTCGCGGAACTCATGGCCGTCATTCGGGAACCATGTTCACTCGCAGTCGACTCCAGCAAGGCCTGATAAACCTGGCCTTCGACATATTTCGGCAGCAGCGTTTGGAGCAGCTCATCTGCAGCAGGCTCGAAAATGTAGTCGTTCACCTCTTTAGAATCAGAAGCAGTCTTAGAATCAGTTGCATCGCTGGGCTGCTCGATAGGCAGCAACTGCACATTAATAGGATGCTGCGAAATGGCCGATAGAAATTTGGTGTAGAACAGAATGAGCTGATCGATATCCTCTTTTTCGAACGCTCCTCGAACAATTCGGGTGATGTCGCGGGATTCGGCGAAGGTGATACCCGAATTTGGCAGCGAGAATTCTGAGACCACGTTGTATCCGCGTCTCCGGAAGAACTGAATGCCCTTCTTACCCACCATATAGAGCTTCACACGATCTTTGTCGTACTGCCGAATCATCTCATAAGATTTACGAAGTATGGCAGAGTTGTACGAGCCAGCCAGCCCGCGATCTGAAGTCACAATGAGAAAGCCGATGTTTCTAGGCGTGCGAACATCCAGCAGAGGATGCTGCACCTGCCCACCCACTGCTTCTGCCAGGCTGGTCATCATTTCTCGCATCGTATTGGCGTATGGGCGAGCCAGGGTCACTCGATCCTGCGCTTTTTTCAAGCGCGCAGCAGACATCATCTTCATAGCCTTGGTGATCTGCTGAATATTCTTCGCTACCTTGATACGCTCTCGAACCTGGCGAATCGTTGCCATATCTCACTCCCCGAACCTCGAAATATGTAAAATACTGATCGGATTATACCTTGAAACTTGCAGGATTGCATCAAGACTGTACTACTTTTCACAAACAAGGTTCTCCCCTCCGGGATTTATCGAGGAGGGGAGAACTGTTGGGAGCTGAACTACTTCTTTTCTCGGACTGCAGAGAGAAGGCTGTCTACGAGGGCATCGTCGGCTGCTTTGGGGTCGTTCGGATATTTAGCGGCAATTCCACGCGCGAAGGTTTTGAACTCCTCTACATGAACTGAGCGCTTGCCGTTTTTCTCGGAGAGATAGGAAGCGCCCACAATAGCGGAGTTATCTGCGCCGAACTCCGCGGTGCATATCGAGTGTACGTTGTTGCGGACGCACTCGACCATATTCAGCATCTCACCATAGTGTCCGGATGGCCAATACGCCCAGGTAGAGCCGCTGCACTGCATACGGCGCTGCTCTCTGTCGTAAGAGTCGTACACCACAGCGAATCGTTTACCATCTTCGTTCTTATAACGAATAGTTCCTGTGGTTCCTATAATCGCAGTCTCAGGGGAGTCTCGCTCCGACCACGATCCCTCAATATGAGCCGTACTCCAGGCTCCGGACTTCTCATCCTCAAACCGGATGAGGATATGGGCATCGTCGTCAACAGTCACCTTCTGGAAACGTCCGTCTATAATTCTGTCTGGCATTCGAATACTCATACCAAAAGGTTCAGCAGCCTTCACCATCGTCGGCTTCTTATCCATACCACACACGAACCAGGCAGCGCCGATAGCATGGATACCGTTATCCAGCAGTGCACCGCCGCCGCCATTTGCAGGATCCCAGAATTTACCATTGCCTTCAGGGCCACCGTGCGCCTGCGCCAGAAACATCACGATAGGCTCACCAATAGCGCCGGAATCGACCAGCTTCTTGGCAGTGTAGTAATCGGGTTCCCACAGCCAGTTTTCGTTGTGCTGATAGATTTTGCCGCTGCGTTTGATGGCAGGGATAAGCCTTTCCGACTCCAGCCAGCTTCTTGAAAGTGGCTTTTCACACATGACATTGATGCCTGCTTCGAGAGCTTGGATGGAAAGCGGGGCGTGCAGGAATGGCTGCGTACAGATATCGACAAGGTCTGGCTTTACTTTCTCGATGACCTGGCTAATGTCCTCACAGATCACAATATTCTCGAGGTCGCGCTCCAGTCGTTCTGCAGTATCGAAATCGTTTTCATCTTTGGCTTTTGCTACTTTTTCTTCAGTCAGCCGCTGGAATCTCTTGTAAGCTAAATCTTGTGCCTCTTTATCCGGATCACACAGCGCTACAAGCTGAGCCTGTGGGATATTGACATAGGGGGGAAGGTGCGCGCCTCGGAAAATACCGCCGGTTCCTATACCGGCAACACGGACGCGTTTGGGAATTGCCATGGGTTTCAAATCTCCTTTTATATGTAAAGCAAACTTGGGTTTTGTAACCTCGTCTATCACCTCGGAAATAGAGGGGTCTGCTGAGCGATTGTTACTCTTTGAAGTGGATTCGGCGGCTATAAGACGTGCCTCAAGCTCAAGTAAAAGCTCGTCAATAGTTTTTTGCGGTGGTTTCGAGCTGATGTTTGGAGTGGATGTTTTGCTGCTTTGCAAAAGCATTGCTTCTTGTATCGCTGCTGCCTGGGCGGTCAGACTATTCGTTTTTGCTGCGGCTCTCTCCCACAGATTATCTGTGTCTGAAAAGGGCAGCTCATCACTCGCCCTCTCAATGATATCAGATGCACGCTGAGCGTATTGCGCTCGTATTTCACTATCTCTGGCCATCGAAAGACCTTCGTCGTCACTATGGCCGATTTTTGCAGCTTCTGATTTTGCTTGAACTTCGATCAATGAACTATCTAAAGCGGTGCGTTCCTGCAGGAGTTTAGCTATTTCCACTTTAATCTCTTCGACGAGTTCTGGCTTTTTTACTTTTTCTGCAAATTCTATTTTCGCCTGTAGATCGGCAATACGAGTGTCCTTACGTTTGAGTTCGGACTCCATCATGTTTCGTATGGTAAGGAGTTTTATGAGTTCTTCGCGTGCTTGTACTATTGACAGTCGATTCTCACGAAGATCGGCTGCGAGTGAATTTTTAAGATCATGAGGGGATTCCGAGCCAGCCATTCTCTCTCTCCTGAACACCAATACGTGCTCGTGCGAATCTACCCGACTTTATCCGATTTGTAAACCCCTGGCCAGGCATTCTTTTTCCATGCGCCCTCACCCACGGCCCCTCTCCCAAAAACAGGAGAGGGGGGAATAGTAATAAAGTAGAAAGTATATCTCGATCATTAAGCTAATTCACAATCGTCTCCAAATCCCACAAGAGAGCTTAGACCACTTAATGTTAGCCCCCCCTCTCCTGTTTTTGGGAGAGGGGCTGGGGAGGTGGGGGTAAACTTAGCGGGTATCTAAAATTGTACACATAAGCTAAAATGTAATAATTACGAATTCGAGATTTAGGAGTTGGGATTATGCCACGACTAAAATATACAATATCACGCCGAAAACTACTGCATTCGATATCCCTGCTAGCTCTATGCACTATATCCACTAATGTAGCCGCCTGCCAGGATGAAAGCAGTAAGCACACTTCGTCTATAAGAAAGCCCATTTCACTGGGTTACTATCCGAGTTTCAAAGAGTTTGATCCAACTGAAATCGATATGGCACAGTACACACATATATGCCACGCTTTTGCTGAGGTTTCGAAGAATAGCCCGCTTCAGTTTCCATCCGAAGAATCAACGCGAAAACTTATCACTGCCGCACATTCAAAAAAGACAAAAGTGCTTCTTTCGATTGGCGGAGCAGACAGCAATGCTGCTCTCTGTGCAAAGAGTACGAAGGCATTGGTGGATCAGCTGATACAACGAGTGCACGATTTTCATTATGATGGCGTTGACGTCGATTGGGAAGCTCCCGAGAATACTGAGCAGGCTTCCAAAATGTCTGCATTGGTTCAGCTTCTCCGAAAAAGAATGCCGAATGCATTGATTACGATGGCGGTATCCGCGGAGGACTATTCTGGCAAATGGTTTCTCACTGAAGATCTGCTGCCCTATGTCGATTGGCTGAACATCATGACATATGACTTCTGCGGCCCCTGGGTCGATAAAGTGCTTCACAATGCACCGCTTCCGGAGATTAAGAAGTCGATAGCGTATTGGAAAAGCAGGGGCTGGCCAGGTGAAAAGCTGCTTCTTGGAATTCCAAACTACGGAAGACGAATACACGCAACTCGATTCGGAGACCCCGCTCCCAAAGGCACCTATGTTGGCGATGAGGTAAACTATATCGATACTGAAAAACTGATTGCATCCGGCTGGACGAAACATTTTGATGCCTATGCTCAGTCGCCATATCTTGTAAACTCAAGCGGCGGAGAAATGATCACATACGACGACAAAGATTCGGTGGAACGTAAAGCTCAATTTGCTGAAACTAGTGGGCTGAGAGGATTCTTCTTTTGGGAGATCACTTCCGACTTCGACGGCAGAACGAATGTTCTCGCTCACGCAGCTCACAAGGGCTGGAAACACTAATTCAATTTAACCACGAATTACGCTAATAAATGCGACTCAAGCAGAGTTTCATGCCTATTGAATTTATTCGCATAAATTATCGTCATTCGTGGTTAATTAACTGAATCACTTCCAATACAGTTTCTACCTCACCCCCCTGACAGCCCTCATCCCCCTAGCCCCCTTCTCCCAAAAACAGGAGAAGGGGGAATCTTGATCGTTAATTTTCCCCTTCCCTAACACAAACAGCTTTATCGTTTGCGTGGTAAGGGAAGGGGGTCGGGGGGTTAGGCAAAGAGATGGATACGTATGCGTGATTTCCGACTTTTGCAATTTCCTCAAATCGTCGCTTCAATCTAACTAAGGTGAGGTTGAATTCGGCTGTTCACATATCATAGACAACAGTTTTTCACCTCGGCGCATGATGAAAACCACGACGCCTGGATCGCTTGGAACCCCAGTGCCCTTGATGGATTTAATAAGTTCCTCCGGCTTCAAAGAAACCCCTCGCAGTTTGATAGCAACCACCCTTTTCCCCATCGTTTTTATGCGCTGCTGAAGTTGTTTAGGATGGTATGGCATCCAGTCCAGAAGCCTGTAGCAAGTGGTAAACGGGGATTCGATGCTGGATCTCCCGGTTAGGTAAGCCACATGTGGATCGATCTGTGCACCATCTATTTGAGTAGTGACTTGTGGAATCAGATGTGCGCGGATTACGGCAGGGTCTGGCTCGAATATCCACTCCCTAGGATCAGAAATCGGCGGATATTCACAGTCGAAAGGAGACAGAGTGTGTGCTTTACCGCCTTCGGAGAGAACGGTAGCATGATAGTCTTCATGACTGCTGACTGCAGAAATTAGGTGTTCGCCTGCCGTTCCAAGCCAAAGAACCGCTTCTTTACATTGACCTTGATACGAGATAAACTCTGTTTTGTTAGGCATAGACTGCAGTGCTTCATCGTCAATTGCAGGTGAGACTTTAACACCGGCGAACGAGAAATGCTTGATTAATTCTTTCGCCCAGCTTAAGGGCGGAAAGTAAGATTCGGAATCCTTGATCCGAATGCGCGAGCCGTACTTAGATCGCCGTCGTGAGGGGTCGAAGAAAGCAGCCTCAACACCGTTTCTGTGCAGTTTTTCAAAGTCTAGATGAGTTACGTCCGCGCAGATTGTTCGAACTCGACAAGGGGATTGCAGAGTATTCACGTGCGTACAGATTGCATGAACGGGATTATTGTCGACAGCTATCACTTCTCTTTTTGCTGCGAGGGCGATTGCATCGCCACCTATGCCACTGCAGGCATCCAGGGTGCGGGCAGATGGCATTTTTGATGCACGATAGTTCGCTACCACTGAAGAAGAGGATTGCTCGAGTCCTTCCGAAGTTAAAAGTAGACGATCAGGATTCTGAAATTTAGAGACTGCACGTTTCCGAAGTGAGAGCACTTCAACAGCAATTTCCGCGAGCTCGGGTACATGCTTTTTTCGTAGGCGAGTGATTCTGAGCAGGCGATCGTCAGGGAGTTTCTCAACTTCCTGAAGCAGTGCGGTACCATCATCAGTCAAAAGCCACTTGTAGAGATCGATAGTTTTAGCAACATTCAAATTTTGCTCTATATGTCTAGTTCAAGAACTGTTTTGGGGACATTCAATCCAATATCCATATTCGGCCAGTTTATTATCCGATCGATTAATAGTATGTTGGCAGCTTCAGATTGCACAGGCTTTTTTTCAGTCGACGACTTTTTAACCGGGCTGCTCACAGACTTGAATATGCGTGGTTTCTCCGTATCATTCAAATCTACCACTGGCATGTACCCTGCTTTCCGCAGATCGCGCACCAGTTTTTCCATATCCTCCCCCTTTAGAATGGCCACTGTATCGGAGAGAGACTGCAGTTTATAAGCTTTCATATCTCTCCCATTTTGAAGCTCCTTCATTAAAAGAGCATTGTCCGTCTGAATATACATTTCGGCCGAACCAATTTTGATATGCCCATGCCGACCGCCCACTTCCTTAATAAGATACTCCACATTCTGCGGAATGCCGGTACGAGAGTGTGCCTGAAGGAAAGAGAGTATCTCTGCCACATTTTCACCCAAATCCAGTACTCGCCTTAGAGAAGATTTCGTAATAGAAACTGTATTGCCTGCTGCAGCCGAAGAAGGCGCATCCGTGAGAAGCAGAAGACGAAAATGGATTTCTGGATCTAGAAAAGGAGGTATGAAAACTTCTGCATTTGCCTGAACAATAAAGTTTTTTTCACGCGGAGACTCCTCATCCTTACCGGGGTCGGAACTGCTTACAAGAGCTGCTCCAAGGGGAGTAACTCTAAACAGATCAGCCGGAGTTGCATCGGGAACTAGTTCAGATTTAATTGGGACTGCTTTTCTGGTTGTTTTTGACGACGATTTCTGCTCAGCTTCTGCTGGAATAGGACTGCTCCATCCGAGCTCGACAAGCCCGAGCCAGCACATCGACTGATTTACCAGGGTGCGTACGTATGCGCTTGGGGATGGAAGCAATGCTGAACTGTACTGGCTGATCTGCGAAAAGACTAATGGGCAGCGAAACATCATTGCGTCGGTAAGAGAATCGATAGTGTAAAACTCTGATGTTGAGCAGTTTTGCAGCAGCGTTAACACCGCACCTCGCAGCATCACGATCAGTTTTTGATCCCGATATTCCGAGTATTTCTTGAGAGGATCAGAAAACATCTCGCCCCAAACAGCGCTCTGTCTCCAGTAGTTAAAGAGCGCTTCCGACTGAAGAAAGCGATCTGCGCTGAGCCAGTGAGAGTAAACTTCGGCAAGGACGTAGCGATTGGACTCGGTGTTTTCAATCAGCCTGGATTCACGAGCGAGAGCATAGAGGAAGGTGGCATAACGGTCATTAGAAATACTCAGAGTTTTGGAAAGATTTTTCAGACTCGATTTATGCATATAGCCGATGTTCGTGCGGGAAGTCTCTTGTGAGGCAATAAAGGCCAGAGTCGCAACCATATCCTGAAGCAATGTGGTGTGATCCGATGTTCGCAGCGGACGAGTTTCCGAACGGATCGGGACAGGATCCTCGCTCTGCCAGAGAGCATTTTCGGTCTCACCGGCTATCGAACGCATGAGATCACCTGGGATAATGATGTAGAGGTTGAAGCCGTAGTTTCGGGTGGCTACATGCAAGATTCCACGTGCCAGAAGAGTATCGATAGCATTCTTCTCTTTGCCTTGCTTCCATCTGTTCTGCCAATCGTACCGATGAAAATCTTCTTCCTGATCAGGCAGAACTGCGCTTGCAAGTTCGGTAGGAAGTACTGCACCTCCTAGCTGAATGATATAGTTAAGAACTTCGATCTCTTCCCTGTTTAGGGGCCGTTTTAGATTTTTTAAACCTTTATTTTCCAGCAGATGAGCTTCGATGGCGCGTACACACTCAGGGCGAGTTCCATGCCCGGCATCGAGATCGAGGTTATGGCAAATTCGCCGCAGAGTGATGGCATCGTAAGTCGCAAGCTCTTTATCCAGGCTGTGAAGCTCACTAAATGGGATTGGCACTTTGTTTCGCACAGACTGAGGCAGGTGGATCCGATCTTCGTCTGTTAGCAAAAGACCTCTGCTCTGTAGTGACTCGACAATTCTGTGGATCACTTCCCGTGGCGCATCCTCCCCTACGATAGTATAGATCTGCGAATATTTTAAACTTACACGGTCAATTTGAGAGTAGATTTTCTGCAGCAGCTGCATCTCTCTGCCATTGCACATCAAAATGGCCCGAACGATGCTGTCTGCATAGTGAAGCTGTTGTTCGATGGCGTACACTAATCTGCTTTTGTCAGCATTTTTCAGGGATGCATGGACTTCCATCTGTCTGTTAATCATAATCTCGCGCAATACAGGCGCTGGTAGTTTTAACAGAACCGAGTGGAGTGTGGACATAGTGAGCAAAATCTTTCAGTGAGTGGGCTGTGCCAAGTGGATGCGCAGCACAAATATTGGATACTACAATGCAAAGGCACCGTAGGAAAACAGTACTTATTGTAGCATATCATAGAACTACTGCGGCGTGGTTATCATGATCAGGCACCGATTAGCGGTGTGTATCTCCGCGGTTCTATTTTTCTATATCTAGTATTCGTTAACTTTACGCTCATGGAGCGGGGGCATGAAGTGCTTACCAGTTTTGAACCTTTGAAAGAGTATCACAAAGATTGAAAATTTTGGGCAGGATTATTACACTTTAATCTCTAATCATGCAGCATGAATCGAGCGATCATCATATTTATTGGTTCACTCTTGATGCTTACGGGATGCTCCTATCAGCCAAAAAGTACCGATGGGCAAATCACCATCGAAGTGGCAATATTTGAGGGTGGTTATGGCCTGGATTGGCATCGATCTATCGCCAGGCAGTATGAGAAACTCCATCCCAACATT
The DNA here is from genome assembly GCA_025352825.1 of Chthonomonadaceae bacterium. Lineage (GTDB taxonomy): Bacteria > Armatimonadota > Chthonomonadetes > Chthonomonadales > Chthonomonadaceae > JANXSG01. The sequence continues at coordinate 8,790 of JANXSG010000262.1, forward strand.
AGTATTAACCTCTGGGGCGATCCCCGTGTTGATGAAAAACTCAAACCTCGCGTCCTCCGCCGAAATCCACCCGACATTGCCAGCTCTAGCCTGCCATTCTGGAAACTTGTTGTCGCGAATAAACTCTATCCCCTGAACGAAGAGCTCTATACCGCTGCGTACGGCCAAAATATGTCCTGGCGCGATACCATTCAGCATGGCGTCCTAGCAGATAATACCTATGAGGGTAAAGTATACGCTGTCCCCACCAACCTGAGCGCCTGGGTATGCTGGTACGACAAAAAGCAGTTTGATGCGCATGGGTGGAAAGTCCCTGCCGACTGGGGAGAGTTCATGAAGCTGTGCGCTCAGATAAAAGCGGACGGCGTGGCGCCGCTGGCATTTCAGGGAAAATATCCTATTTATGCCTGGGCTGTACTTCTGAGTCTCTATCAGCGGCTGGTTCCACTGGAGCAGTGGTATGAGATGCAGGATCTTAAACCCGGAGCTTTCACATCTCCTGAGTTTATACATGCGGCCCGGTTGATTCAGGAGATGTCCACAAAATATTATGAGAATGGCGCGCTGGCGATGACCCATACTGAATCTCAGCTTGAGTGGGTGAATGGGCGCGCCGCCATGTGTTTTTGTGGATTGTGGCTAAAGAATGAGATGAAGAACGCCACTCCTGCTGGTTTCGAGATGCGATGTTTCGCGGTCCCGCCAGTGGAAGGCGGAAAAGGTGATCCACACGCCGTTTATGCGGGAGGGGCAGAGCAGTTCTTTGTTTTTTCGGAAGCACAGCACCCCAAAGAAGCCGCCGATTTTCTGAAATTCATGCTAAGTAAAGATTCTGCGCACTCCTATATTCAAAAACTGGATACGCTGTCACCTGTGATAGACAGCGTGAAAGGCATCACCATTTCACCAGAGCTGAAAAGCGCGGTAGATGTACTCGATGCCAGCACCAGAATATTCTCAGACAGGCTGAGCGGCCTCTATCTCGAGTTTGCTAAGAATGATTTGCCAGATGCCCTTTCTGACCTAGTATCGGGGAAAAGTACTCCAGAACAGTTTGGTACGAAGCTGGAAAATGCGGTAGAACGCGTCCGCCGTAACCCGGAAATATACAAGCCTGCAACCATGGGAGTTCCGAAATAGGTATGAAACAAAGGCAGCGATTTTTTATATTTACGATGCTGAGTCCGGCGCTGTTGCTTTATGGCCTATTTGTGCTGCTGCCTGCAGTCAATGCATTTCGATATAGCCTGCTGCGGTGGGATGGCCTGGGGAAACCAGTATTCATAGGTATTCAGAACTTTGTGAAGGTGTTCTCCTCCGCTTCCGATTTTGGTGTTGCATTAAAGCATAATATTTTTCTGACAGTCGTCCCAGGAGTATTCACCCTCTCCATATCGCTCTATTTCGCATATATTATTCACCAAAAAGTGAAAGGCGCAAGACTGTTTCGTATCGCTTTCTTCTTTCCTAATGTGATCAGTTCTGTCGCTGTCACCCTGCTATGGATTCTCATCTACTCCACCACTGATGTTGGACTGCTAAATCATATTCGCAAAATCTGGTTTCACCTGCCGGCCTATGCTTACACACAGAGCGCAAACCTCCTTTGGGCTCTGGTTCCTATGACAGTGTGGACAGCAGTGGGATTCTATATGGTTCTCTTCCTGGCGGCGATGGAAAATATCCCGGAGAGCCTATACGAAGCGGCACGGCTGGATGGAGCCGGCCCTGCACGCCTTTTTCAGAATATTACGATACCGCTGATGTGGGATGTACTAACCACCGGAATAATATTCCTCGTGGTGGCAGGGCTCAAAGCGTTCGATGCAATATGGATCATGGAGAATGGCCGGCCGACGAGTTTTACACACACGCTGTCTACCCTGATGTACTCAAAGGTGTTCGAGGAGTACGATATCGGGCGCGGAACCGCAATTGCAGTGGTTCTCTTTTTTCTGGTGCTGGGGACAACGCTGATTTTCCGACGTCTTCTGCAGAGAGAAAGGCTGGAGTACTGATGGGGCAGCTCGCGGGCAAAGTTGGTGTCGGAATAAAATACACCGTCCTGATTATCTATCTGGCTGCTGTTGTCTTCCCGATGTTCTGGGTGGTCTACACCAGCGCTAAGAGCACTCAGGAGATCTATAAGAATCCGTTTGGCCTGCCGCGGGTGATCACCGCTCCCAGCACTGAAAATGCACATATTCTCGTCGAAAACTACAAGAGAGCCTGGATTGGCAGCCACTTCAGCCAGTATTTTGTAAACAGCTTAAAAGTGGTAAGTATCAGCCTGGTTCTGATACTACTTTTTGGCAGCATGGCCTCCTATGCGATCGCTCGTTTTGAGTTTTTTGGGAAGCAGTTCCTCTATCTGCTATTCCTGGCCGGACTGCTTATTCCAATGCAGCTCATTTTGATACCTCTATTCTTTCAGTTTTCGGATATGGGAGAGTGGCTCACGAAGGCGTTTGCCCCTCTGGGAAATTTAATTACTGGCGGGAGAGGATTGTGGGTGGTTTCGCTGCACGACTCTCATGCGGGGCTAATCATAATCTACGTCGCCGCCAGCCTGCCGTTTACGGTGTTTACCCTCACAGCTTTTTTCCGCACACTGCCCAATGAACTCCGCGAGGCTGCGATGATCGACGGGGCGGGTGAGTACCGGATATTCTTCCAGGTGATGATGCCCCTTGGGAAGCCCGGGTTGGTCACAGTGGCTATCTTCAACTTCCTAGGTCTTTGGAACGAGTACCTTTTCGGTCTGGTGTTTCTGAATAGTGACTCCGTTAAAACACTCCCTCTCGGGTTGGCTAGCATCAGCATGCAGGCACAGTACAAAAGCGATTTCGGACTGATGTTTGCCGGACTTGTCATTGCTATGCTGCCCACTCTCCTCGTCTACATGATCCTCCAAGAAAAGCTGACCAAAGGAATCACAGTCGGCGCGATTAAGGGATAGATGCTCTCGTCGATTCTCTCTCAAAAACTGAGAAGGAGAGAGGTAAGGAACCATTCATGTTATAATGGATATACCTACGAAGGAAATGTACTATTGCAACAATATACTTGTAAGGTGAGAAACATTGGCAACATCACATTTCACTGCTAGAGCAAAAGACAACCGAACGCTGGAACTGCCGGAAGAAGCTCAGTCACTGGACATACAACCTGGAGATGAAGTGCAAATCTTCATCAGTCAATATAGACACGCCACATCAGAGGTTATTTCTAGTGATGTAACACAGGAACAATATCGGGACTTGACAAATCAGCTATTTGCCGAAGCGGATACCATTGAACGCCAGCCGGGTATATATTCGAATCTCAATAAAGCCAAAATAGCTAAGATGCTTGCTGAAAAAAATAGCAAAATACGGATATAAAAGTGTGTCTAATTGATGCGAACGCCTTAATCAATCTTGTAGATAATAAACAAGCACAAGCGCTGAGTTTCGCGCATTATTCAACATTCTCCCACGACCATTATTCACGACATGGCCTGCCTTCACTGAAGCATTGTATTTGGTTTTCGGTATCGGAGGAAGGCCAATGGAACGCAGCTGTGGAATTTCATCCTGCTCGATATTATCCGCTTCCACTTTCCTGACGAGGCTGAAACGCACCGTTTAGTTGATCTCATGGAAACTTATCATGATCGTCCTATGGATTTAGCAGATGCATCACTTGTTGCTACAGTAGAATCGCTGGATGATCCACGTATTCTCACTCAAGATAGTGACTTCTACATCTACCGCTACCGAGACAATCTTACTTTTGAAGTACTGCCAGAAGCTCTTTAGTAATAATACTCAATTATTTCTTATACCAGGGGTGGATTAGCTTCGTCCATATATGGTGGTTGATGGAAACGATGCTGCCCAGCCGTACCATTGACTGAGATGATTTTCCATTCGAGTCAGAGATTTGCCTGCAAGTGGTCCTTCTTCCCCAACGCCTTCAATACTCCATTGTGTTTGGGTCTCTTTATCATAGATGGTATTGTTTCCGGCGTGATCTTTTTTGGAATAGAAAGTCAGAATTCGGTTATCGATCTGGCGATTTACAGCTGCAGCGCTCATTGTGGTTTCATCAAAAAAGACAGCGAGTTTAGAATTGCCAAGCTGGTCGTTCACCACACCGCCTGCTTTCTGTAAATCTTTTATCGGGTAGGCTCGAACCAGGACAGCGCCTGAAGAGCTTTTCCCGGATTGATCTGCGTTTGAAACTGCCAGGATTTTATCGAATGCGGGCAGTCGAGTATCCGTGCGAGAAAGGCTTCTCTGGAACATAGGCATCGGAAATTTATCATAACCACGGGGTTCCGGTTCGCCCTTAGGATTATAGTGCTTAGCATCTGGGCCGTAAGGCGCCATGACCAGAGTGTCCGGATGCAGCTTTTTCCACTTTCCCCAGGTGGTATCCAAGAGGGGTTGAGCCTTCAGTTTGCTTCCTTTCAATGTCCCAGTCACTAAATCACCAGTCGATTGCAGTAATACACTGCTGGTCTCACGTTCACACAGCGCTACTATTCCATTATAGAGGCCATAGAAATCTATTTTTATAGGCTTTCCATTGATGACTGGATCGTAACGAATGCCTGTATTACAGACGCTGCAATAGGTGACCGCCACCGGCACCGATCCGCCGCTGTCCGCTCTCCCAATCTTATCATTCACCACATGATGCCACCAGATGAATCGGGTAGGGTAGGCTCGGCTCTCTCCATTCACCGTGATTCCTAGTACATAATCGCTGTCGTCCAGAAAGGAAGCCTCACTAGCAGGGACCACTCGAGCTATATCCAGAGCGCGGAATGGCATCATCTTTCTGCCATCCCACAAGAACTTTGGATCAAAGTCGGGTGTAGTTGATTCCGAATTTTGCATATTAATAGTGTTTCCTGAAGTTGGATTCGCCGCTGATTTGATTTGCAGTATAGGTATAGCCAAGAGAGATACTATAATAATAGCGGAAGTTGTTAATCTACTCATAGAGATTTTTTCCTCGTGGTTGTTTTGATTTCAGGATAAATGAGCCTCTTGCAAAAGTCATAAATAGTTCAAAATATACCTGATAATTCACATAGTATCCGATAATCAACATTGTAACACAATTCAAATGTAGAAGATACTATAGAGGTGAAGCAGCTTTACACGAGTAACTATAGCTCTCTGCTTTGTGATATAATCAACTAATGTTTGTACGCTGTTGTATTGAGCGATTTTGGGAGAACTACTGGTGAAATCTTCAACATTACGTTCGGCGATAGTATTTATAGCAGCCATGGCTCTGCTTGCAGTTCTGCGATTCAAGCCCTGGCAAAAGCCATCCAATGAGGAGCCAGCATTTCACAAAGGGCCGAATGCTCCCGCGGAACGACAGTCGCTTGAAGTGGCCTATGTTCCCGTGACCTGCCACCTCACTTGCCCGGTTACCGATTTTGCATCGCATACCAGCACGACCGGAACTCGTTTTGATGCGCTTCGATTCACCTCTTTTCCGGACATCATCGATGCTTTAAAATCTAAAAATATACAGGCAGGATTTCTGACGGTGCCGCTTGCTATGAAGATGCGTGAGCAGGGCGCCAAGATCAAGATATGTTGCCTGGGGCATCGCGACGGTTCCGAGTTGGTAGTCCAGAAAGATTCAAAATACCAGAGCCTGCGTGATCTAAAAGGAAAGACTATCGCGATTCCCAGTCCATTCAGCAACGAGAACTTTTTTATCCGCAAGCTGATGAGTGATCAGGGTCTGGCTCCAGAAGATATTACATTTAATGTTCTCGCCCCTCCGGATATGCCATCTGCGCTGGCTGCGAAATCGATTGATGGATTTATTGTAGCGGAGCCGTTCTGCTCTAAAGCGGAACTCGATGGCTCGGGCAGGGTGCTATACTACGCGAAAGATATCTGGAAACACTATATATCGTGCTGTCTGGTGGTGCATGAAGACCTCATAAAGTCACAGCCCGAAGTAGTTCGAGATCTGGTGAGAGGAATCGTGGATTCCGGTGAGTGGGCAGAGGTCAATCGCGAGGATGCTGCCAAGGTTGTAGCTCCCTATTTTCGGCAGAATGTGGTTCTGGTGAACTATGTGCTCACGCATCCAAGGGATAGAGTGAGTTACAGGATGCTAAACCCCACCGATGAGGAGATTCAGAAAATTATGGACATGGGTCTGAGTTTGAAGCTGCTGAAGATGAAAACGCCGCTCACAGCCCTTCTCGACCGTAGTTTTATCCCTTCTGATATCGTCCCTGCAGTAATCGATATGAGTAAACTTAATCTTGCGGGCGGGAAGTAACAAACCTCACCCCCCCGTCCCCCTCTCCCATTTTGCTCGCACTGCTCACAAGGGAGAGGGGGAGACGTAATCGAGAATTTGCCCCTCTCCCAGTGAGGAACGAACGCCCGGGAGAGGGGTTGGGGTGAGGTGCAGTTAGGAATTGCCAAATCCGCTAATACTATATCCGAAAGGAAAGTGATGTCCACTAAAGTAAATGTGCAG
>JANXSG010000293.1 GCA_025352825.1 Chthonomonadaceae bacterium
AGCTTATGAATGACCAGAAAATGATCCCCAGCTTACCGAATTATGTAGGGCAAGGGCTCCGTCCCTTGCCGAATAATATATCGAATGAACTTTTCGGCAGGAGACGGAGCTCCTGTCCTACGGACTTTTGCAATTACATCAGATAGTTTTTCAATTTTCATCGATGAACAAGACAGACAAGGATAATGTATTTATCCTGTCTGTCTCACGTTCACTTAGATAGAACCCGGACTACTGAGATTGAACTCAATCGCAGTTGATCATCCATGGGATACCGAACTGATCTTTTAGCATCGCGAAACGAGTCGCCCAGAAAGTCTGTTGGATCGGCATTATGGCTGAACCGCTTTCCACAAGAGCATTGTATAGGCGTTCTGCTTCGTCTGGCTCTTTGACCTGAAGGTTGACGTAAAAGCCGCCTGGTTTTTCACTGCGATCTGGTGGAGCATCTGAGGCCATTAAGACCCACTCGACTACCTCCAATCGGGCATGGAGTATTTTATCCTGCCAGTCAGGGGATACGTGATCTGAAGCAGGAGCGCCGCCATGCTTCATCATCATTTTGATTTCTCCGCCCAGCACTTTGGCGTAGAAGTTGAATGCGGCTTCACAGTCGCCATTAAAAAAGATATAAGGATTTACCTGCATTACGCTCTCCTAGAATTTCTGTAGTTATTATCCGGGCATATGCCAGTCCAGATCGCCGTAGATGGTCTGCATGTAGTCGATCTGGCCGATATGCCCCATGGTGTGTGCCGGTGGAAATTTCATCACAATGCGAAGAGGAGCCAGCCCTAAATTGAATGGAAGTTTTATCATGTTATCGAGTTTACTCGGATCGAGATTTTCGAGAAAGGCGATATAGTTCGCACAGTTTTCATCGAGTATGGCTTGAGCCTGCTCGCGGGTGGTAAACTGCTTCTCCCATTCCCGAAACATTTTATCTGCAGCGAAGGGGTCCGGAGCAACAAAAGCCTTGCCCTCCATAAATTCATACAGGTTTTTAATCGCCGCCGCCGCGTGCGCAACTATCTGTACCGATGTTCTTGCCGTAGCAGCCGGCGACCAGTTCACTCGGTCATCAGGCGTTGTTGCTAGCGCTCTGCTCATCTGATCCTTAGCGCGCGTAATGCTCGCGATCGCCGTGCCAATCGTTTCATCCATCTTTTTCCCCCTAATCGATATTTATCACACTAGCTGGCAAATTAGCCCATCGGTTTTTCATGATTGATCATCCAGGGCATTCCGAATTTGTCAGTGAGCATTCCGAAACGATATGCCCAGAAAGTTTCTGCGATAGGCATATCGACCTTGCCGCCTGATGAAAGATCAGCAAAGAGGCTCTCGGCCTCTTCCGAAGAATCAGCCATAATCGCAGTGCAGAATCTCTGAGCTTCCCCTTGCACACTATGCGGCGGCGCATCGCCTCCCATGAGCACAGCGTTACCGGCTATAAGGCGTGCGTGCATAATGCGACCTTGCCACTCCGGTGCTATATCCTCTGTACTGGGCATATCTTCATAGCCCATCATTGCGACAATTTTGCCGCCCAGGCACTTCTTATAAAAAGTAAAGGCATCCTTGCAGTCGCCATTAAAAGCTAGATAGTTTACAAATTGCATTTTTTCTCCATAGAATCGCCTCAAAAAGAATCGATTTGATTTTAGTTGTTTATAATAACGGGCGAGTTAATTCGGTTCTATATGTGCTCGGGTCAGGGTTCGGAAATGGGTCGGTCAGGTATGTCTCCAAGAGGGATTCTGCAGGTGTTAGTCCTTGCGAAACGATCCATGTATCGAATTCACTCCACGCCTCGCCAAGACCCTCGTACGGGCCATGGTAGATTGTCCTGGCCGCCTTAACAGATGGCAGATGGCCATTAGTAACTCGTCCCTCAGGCGTAAACAGCTCCTTAACTGGAAAACAAATCTCAAAATCGAAGATGCCAGGGTCTATCTTAAGGTGATGTGAAAACCACGGCCCAGTGGCAACAACGCCCTGCTTTTCCAGAGTAGCCATTATTTCCCCTATGCCCGGCCCCATTACATTCTGAATCTCATTCCGGGGAATCGTGAGATGGATATATGCAGTCAACTGATCCGCAGTATTTACTATTTGTGGTGTTTCTATCACTGGTATTTCCTTGTCTAATTTTCCGCCACGTCGGGCAGTTCGACAACTGGACGGATTTCGACTGTACCCCATTTGACAGGTGGTACTCGCGCGGCAATGCTTACAGCATCATCTAGATCATCGGCGTCAATCAGGTAGTAACCGCCAAGCTGCTCTCTGGTTTCCGCGAACGGCCCATCTGTGACAACTGGCTTTCCGCCAGCATATGTAATACGAGCGCCTTTTGAGGGAGGCTGCAGGCCATCGAGTTCGATGAGAGCTCCTGCCTTGGTTAGCTCTTCGTTAAATTTCATCATTTTTGCGACATCGTCAGCGCTCGGAGCAAAATCCTCTTTAATCTCTTTACCGTTCTGGTAAACGCTGGGGATCATTAACATCATGAACTTCATTCTAGTTCTCATTGTTTTTATCAAAGTCAGTTCATCTATTATATGCCGGCTGCACTTGTGCAGATGGATAAGTTTTTTCGATCTACACTATATAGTCGTTACTATATGATCGAATTCGACAACCAATAAAATTATTTTTTTTTACAGTTCATTAGCCCTCACCCCGGCCCTCTCCCAAAAAAAGGAGAGATGAGCTATAATTTTTTGGCCTACACTCTCCCACTTAGAGGAGCCACGATTGTATTGAGATCAAAGCCTAACATTATGCTGGAAACCCTTCGCCAAAGTCACCCCTCTCCTGTTTTTGGGAGAGTGCCGGGGGTGAGGGCGTTCAGAGTTCTAAACTGCTCAATTTTCCCAACAAGAATCGCCGTTCAGGCTCCTGCTGCACAAGACTGAGTGCACGTTTATATGATACTCTGGCCTCATCCAGTCGTCCTGCCCGCCTGCATAGTTCAGCTTTTGCCGAATGTGCCAGATGATAATCGGCCAGGTCACCACGTGCAAGTATGGATTCAATCTGTTCAAGTCCGGCTAATGGGCCGTCACGCATCGCTACTGCGACCGCCCTATTCAGTTCAACAACAGGTGAGGGCGCTATTCCCATCAGTACATCGTCTAATGCATCCATTTGCGGCCAGTCGGTTTCTGAGAAATGGGCAGCTTCGGCATGCAGAACGGCAATCGCAGCCTGAACCGTATAAGCGCCAAATCTACGGGATGATAGCGCTTGTTCTACTAGGGCTTGTCCTTCCGCTATGTGATCCAAATTCCAGAGGTCTCGATCCTGGTCTTCCAGCAATACCACATCACCTATCGCTGATGTTCTTGCTGTTCGACGCGATTCCTGAAGCAGCATCAGCGCCAGCAACCGCTTCGTTTCAGGTTCAGGCAGCAGCTCGATTAGTAATCGAGCCAGGCGTATCGCTTCCCCGGATAGATCTGCTCTGGTCAAACTTTCACCTGAGAAGGGCGAATAGCCTTCTGTAAACACCAGGTAGATCACTTGAAGTGCCGTTTCGAGACGGCGAGGCAGCTCATCCATCGATGGAATACGATATGGAATTCCAGCGGCTCTAATTTTTGATTTGGCGCTCACTATGCGCTGAGCGAGTGTGGAGGTTGTGGTGAGGAAAGAGCGTGCAATCTCTTCTGTCGTGAGGCCGCAAACCTCTCTCAGAGTTAAGGCGACTCGCGCTTCCGGTGTCAATGCAGGATTGCAGCAGATAAAGATAAGGCGAAGCCGGTCATCCTCGACGCTTGGATCATCTGTAATTTCTGAACTGGTCAGGTTTGCTTCGATCTGTTCGGCAATTTGAACCAAAGATGCATCGAATCGGGCACGGCGCCGTATGACATCGATCCCCTTAAATTTACCAGTCGAAACGAGCCATGCGCGCGGATTTGCAGGGACTCCATCTCTCGTCCACTGGATCAATGCGGCGGCGAAAGCATCATGTAAGGCATCCTCCGCGAGATCGAAATCACCCAGAAGGCGTATGACTGTTGCAAATACTCGCCG
>JANXSG010000006.1 GCA_025352825.1 Chthonomonadaceae bacterium
TGACAATTAATTTAACCTGTGTTAGAATACCCATGAGAGGTTATGCGTATAACTCAGTTCTGTGTTTTCAAATATTCACAACTGAGTTAAGCTAAATATTTGTTTGTCAATGCATCTTTATTTACGTAAGTAAAAGGAGAACCTAATGCAACGTAGAATGGCTTTCACCCTCATTGAGCTGCTTGTCGTCATTGCAATTATCGCAATCCTAGCAGCCATTCTTTTCCCAGTATTTGCGCAGGCCCGTGAAAAGGCAAGAGCGATTTCCTGTGTTTCGAACATAAGGCAAATTGGCTTGGCCAGCCTGATGTACGCCGAAGATTATGATGAAAACCTGGTGCCAGCTGGCAGCAGGTATGCGCATATTCCTGCTGTTGATCTAGAATGTGCGGCCGGTGATGCTGCATGCTTTGATGATCCTTACTATAAACGAGCTCGCGCTTGGGTAGATTGGCCCTACATGGCCTTGCCATACATCAAAAGTGCACAAATGTTTGTTTGCCCGAGTAAACGAGAATGGGGTACTGTCGGCTATGGAATGAATACTGATTCTGAAGATAGCGATTGGCCAAACGCAGGTACTCCTCCTGGTTCCTTCGTTGGAGCAGGTGATGGCAATGCTTCAGTGTCTCTTGGCGGAGTCGTAGCTCCGTCAGAATGTCTCTTCCTTCTAGATTCATTCGATACCCGAATAGAAGGGGCGCCAACTGCAGATGCTGTACCTTCGGGGCGCGGAGATACAGAAGGCTGGGAAGTGATGAATGCATGGCTTCAAACCGAAAAGGCCGGAATTACTAACGCCGTGAAGCAAGGATTTACTTCGCCATGGAGGCATACGGGTTCCATGAATGTACTCTGGGTTGACGGACATGCTAAAGCAACGAGATTTACTGCGCTAGAACAGAAGAATCTGAACATTCAAAACCAAAACTATCCAGACATCGAATAGATTTGGGTTTTGTTATAGATCGCTCGACAAGATATTAATCGTGGAACTACGCCCACTTGACCGTGCCTTTAATAATCTGGAGGGGAACGTTTGCGATACTGGAGTTATGCGAGGAATACTATGACAACAAAATTACCGCAACAGTGTTCTAATACTAAAGCTAAAAAAGCTGGAAGCAACTCATTACTACAGCGAAATCCTTCACCGATCTTAGCTGCGACTATAATTCTAGTATTGGTTTTCGTATTGGGCTCTGGTGCATTTTACGCCTATAATGGAGGCTGGAAAACAGATTCTCAAAAGGACTTCCAATTTCAGCACGAAATGATGCCTCTTATGCAGGCAAGTAAGGGTATCATGGGGCCTTTAGAAAGAGAAAATCAACGACGTAAAGCCAATGGGCAACCTCCACTGGAAGTGCCCAAAGATCATCAAGCTACCGCCCAAGATAATCGACAAGCAATCGCGGACCTTCAACAAAAATTGAATTCTGCCAAAGGAAACAGTCCTACTAACTGAAAAAATAATCACCGTGCTTTTGCAAAATTAAAAATACCACCTGATTTATCAGGTGGTATTTGTTTGATTCGGACTTGTGATTCTTCCTCCATCTTCAGCTCAAACTACTTATTCACCTCCATAAGCATTCGACTCTCCGATTCCATACCAGAGTAGCCCGCTTCTCCGTGCTGTGTTAGATCGAGGCCAGCCTCTTCTTCCTCTGAATTTACTCTCAGCCCCATAACCGCATCGAGTATCTTTACTAAAACAAAAGTAACTACGGCCGCATAGGTAATCGCAGTTCCGACTGCCAGCACCTGTTTACCTAGAAGCACGAATCCTCCACCATGAAATAGGCCGTTTGCACCGGCCGGATTCACGACAGTGGATGCAAACAGCCCGGTCGCCAATGCGCCCCATGTCCCACCTACACCATGCACTCCAAACACATCAAGGGTGTCGTCGTATCGATACTTATGTTTCAAACGAATCGCAAAGAAACAGATGCAGGATACGCCCATTCCGATAGCAATAGCAGATATAGGCCCTACAAAACCAGACGCTGGAGTAATCGCAACCAACCCGGCAACCGCTCCTGTAGCAAATCCCAGTGCTGTTGGCCGTCTGTAGGATTTCCATTCCAGAAGTGTCCACACTAAACCGGCGACTGCCGCAGCAACGTGTGTGGAGAGAAAGGCCGCTCCGGCAAGGCCGCCTGCGGCAAGAGCGCTCCCAGCATTGAATCCGAACCAGCCAAACCAAAGAAGCGCTGTCCCGATAAGGGTCATGGGCAGGTTGTGTGGAAGCAATTCTTCCGAGTGTCCCGAACGTCGTTTCCCTAGAACCACCGCCACCACCAGAGCGGAGACACCGCTGCTGATATGTACGACAGTCCCTCCTGCGAAATCCAGCGCACCCAGATCATGCAGCCATCCACCATTACCCCACACCCAGTGCGCAAGAGGGCAGTATACAACAGTGCTCCAGAGGGTCATAAATACAACGTAGGTGGAGAATTTCATCCGCTCAGCAATGGCGCCAGATATAAGCGCTGGCGTGATGATGGCAAACATGAGCTGATATAACATGAAAACCTGGTGTGGAATAGTTCCGGCATAGTCTGCATTGGGTGACTGGCCAACCCCGTGAAGTCCGAACCAGGCGAGACTGCCAAGGATTTTCCCTCCAGGCCCAAACGCCAGAGAGTATCCCCAAAGTACCCATACAACGGTGACAATGGCAAGAGCCACAAAACTCTGCATGAGCATATTTAAAACATTCTTCGAACGAACCATACCCCCATAGAAGAGTGCAAGACCTGGGGTCATCAGCATGACGAGAGCCGTGCAGACGAGCATCCATGCCGTGTCGCCCGTATCTATCTTTGATGCGGGAGTTGCACCTTGGGCATGTGCGAAGCCACAAGGGCTCG
>JANXSG010000027.1 GCA_025352825.1 Chthonomonadaceae bacterium
TCCTGACCTTTAATCATCAGCGCAGATTTCTCGAACCCGTTCAGATCGCCGCCAACATGATCCGCGACGGCGAACTCGGAGATCTCCTGCGAATCGAGGCACAGTGCAACGATCTGTTCGATACTGGCACGCACTGGCTGGACATGATGCAGTTTTTCAACCAGGAGTCGCCGATCGAGTGGGTAATAGGGCAGTTGGATTGCCGCAAAGACCTACGCATATTTGGTGCACTCGCGGAAGATCAGTCAATCTGCCACTATAAATGGGCGAACGGGGTGCGCGGACTGATGATCATGGGCTATGAGGCAAAGTGGGACTGCGCCTTTCGTGTGACGGGGACGACAGGAATGCTGGAACTGCTATATAGCCGCCCGACTCTCCGAGTTCGTCTAGCCAGGGAAACTGACTGGCGTGATATCGAAACCAAAGAGGGACTTCATGACGAAGTATCGATCGACCGTGCTTGTGCAGACCTGATTCGAGCTCTGGACGAACCCAGCTACAAACCGATGCTCGGCGTTGAGAATGCTATCCGCCATACAGAACTGTTTTTTGCAGCCTACTACAGCAGTCTATATCGGGGGCGTGTGAACATGCCGCTGACATTCGAAGGCAACGCCATGAACGACATGGTGGATAATGGCGCGATGGGGCTGCACCGCAAAGCCTGAAATGAACGCCACATCTCCCCCTTCTCCGGTTTTTGGGAGAAGGGGGTCGGGGGATGAGGACTTAACGGATTTTAAGTGAATAGGAGCGACATCAGGTGAAGATTGAAGTTATGACAAGAAGAGGATTTCTTGCGACAGCGTGTGCCGCAGCAGCCGGCACATTACCATCCTCAGCAATTGGAAAACCTAAGAAAATTCCTATTGGTATTGAGCTGTACTCTGTGCGCGATGAACTCGCGAAAGACCTCACAGGTACGGTAACGGCAGTGGCCAAGATGGGATATGAGGTCGTGGAGTTCTTTTCGCCCTATGCTGCATGGACGCCTGCGTACGCCAAAGAGGTGCGTAAAGTGTTGGACGATCTGAATATCCGTTGCCTCTCCACGCACAACGGATATAGCGGGCTGCAAGGTAACGGACTTAAAAAAGCCATCGAACTTAATCACATAATTGGCTCACAGACCATCGTAACTGCGAGCTCGAACAATGCTAAAACACAGGACGACTGGAAACGAGTCGCTGACACGATGACGCAGGCTGCACAAACTCTGCAGCCTTTGAAAATGCGGGCTGGATACCACAACCACCAGTCGGAGTTTATAGCGCATGATGGGTTTCGATCCATGCCTTTTCTGGCCGCAAACACACCCAAAAGTGTAACACTTCAGTTAGATATCGGCACCTGTGTCGAGGCAGGTTACGATCCAGTCGCCTGGGTTCAGGAGAATCCGGGCAGGATTCGCTCACTGCATTTGAAGGACTGGGGAGTAGGCGCAGACAGAGGTTATAACGTACTGTTTGGTGAAGGCGATGTTCCCTGGAAGAATCTTCTGAATACTGCGGTGTCTCTCGGTGGAGCGGAGTATTTCCTCATCGAGCAGGAGGGCAGTCGTTTCCCTGCGTTGGTGACCGCTGAAAAGTGCCTGGCGAACTATCGAAAAATTAGACCGTAAGAGAATCTTGCAAAAGTTTCTTAGTTGCTAAAACACTCTTCACGCCTCACCCCCCGCCTCCTCTCCCAAAAACAGGAGAGGGGGTGGCTATGGCATGGGTTTTTCAATATTATACGAGGCTTTTATCTTAATTTATGCATATATCCCACAAAGTAGGAGAGCGGAAACCGACCATATAAAGCTCCCCCTCTCCTGTTTTTGGGAGAGGGGGTCGGGGGGTGAGGGCTGAAATATGCATATAAAGCCGACATTTGAAATTGCCGCTAGTATATATTTATTTTAACCTTAGATCAGTTTTGAGAGGTGAGAAAGTGAAATCTGAGAACAAAAGCGAAATGAACAAAATTCCGACATGGAGCCGGCGTGAACTTCTGGGAACAGCGGCTGCAGCTATCAGCCCATTCTGCCTGCCTAGCTCTGCTTCCGCAGTGACTTTAAAAATCAGGGTGAAAGATCGCATGAACGTCGCCTGCATTGGGCTTGGCGGCCAGTGCAGCGCAAATACGTGACATTGGCTCCTGCAGAGCACGTGGAACTATGGGTCGACTTCAGCCACCTGCCAGTTGGCGCGAAGATGAAGCTTAAAAGCTTGGAATTCTCCGTGCCTTCCGTAAACATGATGCAGAATAGCACGGGCCAGCCAAACGGCGCTCCGTTACAGGTGATGACGATTAAAGTCATAAAGCGCGGCGTGCTCGTTACTCGGCTTAGTGCTGCAGAGGATGCAGCGACCATGGATGTACTCTGTGTCGATAAGACTGGCACGATCACTATGAACCATTTGGTTGTCTCGGACGTCATCCCCCTGGACCAATCTACGGAAGCGGATGTTCTTTTTGCCGGTGCACTCGCCTCACAGGAAGCCAACCATGATCCGATAGACCTTGCATTCCTGGCTGCAGCAAAAGATAAGCAGATATTAGATAACCAGACCAAATTCACACCTATATCTTTCGTACCTTTCGATGCGAAAAACCGAAGGACGGAAGCAGTGGCCGAACAGAACGGACTGCGTTTTCGTGTGATGAAAGGCGCCGTGCGTACAATTGCCGAAGCCTGCGGACTGCAGCAATCGACGTAGCTAAGCTGGAGGCGCGCGTGAGCGATTCAGCTGCTAATGGATATCGCACTCTGGCGGTAGCTCGCGGAGCTGAAACGGGTGCTATGTCCATTGTAGGCTTGGTATCACTGTTCGATCCTCTGCGGCCGGATGCCAAGCAGCTCATTGCTGAACTGAAGAACCTGGGGGTGGCTGTGAAGATGCTCACTGGCGACGCGCTTTCAATAGCCAGTGAGATCGCGGGTGGCGTGGGTCTGACAAATATCCGTCGTATGGCGGACTTGAAAGCCGAAGAAGTACAGACTGACAGCCAAGCACTCAACCTTTTCGAAGGAGCGGATGGTTTTGTGGAGGTTTTTCCCGAGGATAAATATATCGTAGTGAAGCATCTGCAGGCTGCCGGTCATATCACTGGTATGACGGGTGATGGAGTCAACGATGCGCCGGCACTCTGCCTGGCAGAAGTCGGAATCGCCGTCAGCACGGCGACAGACGTAGCCAAGGGCGCTGCTAGTGTCGTCCTGACCGATCCAGGATTGACGAACATCGTGGCGTTAGTCGAACAGGGAAGGACGATCTACCAGCGAATCCTGACGTGGATTATCAACAAAATCAGCCGAACATTCCTGAAAGCTGCCTTCGTATCCATCGCTTATGTCGCGACTGGAAAGTTCGTCGTCTCTGCTTTTGCGATGCTCCTGCTGACGTTTATGACTGACTTTGCCAAGATCGCCCTGGCAACAGATAATGTACGGTCGTCCCGGAAACCAGAGACATGGAATATCGGGGGGATTATTTCTGTGTCGGTAATCGTCGGCGTTGCAATGGTTGCAGAAACGCTGATCCTCTTAAGGATATTCTGGACTCATTTCGGTTTGGCGACCAATGAAAATGCCTCGTATTCTTTCAGCTTTCTAATGCTGCTCTATTTTGCAGCGTTCTCCGTAATATCTGCACGTGAACGAAGCTGGTTCTGGTCGACTATGCCTAGCAAGACACTCTTAGCTGCCCTCATTGCAAACGCGTTAACGGGCACCATCCTAACGCGCATAGGACTGCTAGGACTTATAGCGTTACCCTGGTGGCAAATGCTCACGATTTTTGTGTACGCGATGGTTTCGTGTTTGGTTGTTAACGATGCTATGAAAGTCGTAATGATCAAATGGCAAGTTCCTGCAGCGGCTGCTTGATGATTAGTCTGGGCAGCTTAATAAATTAAGCAAGTTATGGCGGCAATAGAGATAATTTCCTAAGAGCTTATTGATACAGCGCAGGCGCGTTCTATCACCTTTTGGGCTGGTTGCTGCGCCCAGAAGTGTCCGCTTTGTTGATGTCTGCTTCGTCCATTATTGTCGCGGTAAACGCCGTCATGTTGCGGCGATCAGAAGGCAGCCTGCTAGTCTGAGTGTACACATCGGCACAATACATGAAAGTGTACACATCGGCACAATACATGAACTTGAAAAAACAGCACAAGGATAGGCCAATTTCGCACACGCAGTGAGGAGATATGGGAAATCCGCAATTGGAAGTGGAGTAAACTAAAATGAATGTACAAGAACTTATAAACATAGCGAAGATGCTTGTCTCCGGCGATAAGGGCCTGCTGGCAATGGATGAAAGTACTTCGACATGCAACAAACGATTTGCTGCCCTGGGGATTCCTCAGACTGAGGAGGCCCGGCGCTCTTATAGGGAGATGATCGTGTCCACGCCAAGACTCGGTGAGTGCATTTCAGGCGCTATTCTCTACGAAGAGACCATACGCGAGCAGAAAAAGGATGGAACTACCTTTGTGAAAGCCCTGACCGATGGAGAAATCATTCCTGGTATCAAAGTTGATCTGGGGGCCAAAGAGCTGGCGGGTCATCCCGGAGAGAAAATTACTGAAGGTCTGGACGGATTGCGTGAACGTCTCGCGGAATATTCCCACTTAGGAGCCCGTTTTGGAAAGTGGCGTGCAGTAATTACTATTGGCGAAGACAAACCGAGCCAGGGCTGCATGCTGGCTAATGCTCACGCGCTGGCTCGGTTTGCAGCATTATGTCAGGAAGCTGGACTTGTCCCCATCGTTGAGCCGGAGGTACTAATGAATGGCGAGCATACTCTGGAGCAGAGTTTTAATGTTACGGAAATGATCCTCCGTGAAGTTTTTTCGCAGCTTTACGATCAACGAGTTATTTTAGAAGGTATGCTCCTAAAGCCGAATATGGTGCTTCCAGGCATGTCCTCCCCTTTGCAAGAAACGGTGGATGAGGTGGCCAACGCCACGGTGAAGTGTCTCTTACGGGCTGTTCCCGCCGCTGTTCCGGGGATTGTGTTCCTCTCAGGAGGGCAATCCGGTGAGCTGGCATCGGCCCGTTTGAATGCCATGAATCTCAGATACAAGTCACAATTACCCTGGGCGTTAACGTTTTCATTTGCCCGTGCCATCCAGCAACCAGCATTAGAAATTTGGCATGGTGAGGAGGTCAATGTATTGGCAGCTCAACAAGCTCTCTATCATCGAGCCAGCTGTAACAATGCTGCTCGCCGTGGAGAATACAAGGCCGAAATGGAAGGGAAATGAAGATGACATCCACAGAGATTAAAAAATTCTATTGGTGATAGAACTTTTAATGAGGTAAACTACGTAAGATAGAGATATCACTCTTCTACAGAGTTGGAGAAAGAAAGTGACCAACCAATCAAGACAGCGATTTCGAACAGGACGTACAGGTGTTGGTGCGCCTTTAGGCGAACTTGAGACTGCTGTTATGCGTGAAGTATGGGCAGGCGCCAAGGAAGGCTGCTTCGCTGCCGACCTCCAGCTTACTTTAAACCGAGATCGTCCCATAGCATTGACTACCTTGCTGACAACCCTTGATCGGCTTTACGATAAAAACATTTTAAGGCGAGAAAGAGAGAGTAGAGCCTATCGATACTGGGCGACGATGACTGAGCAGGAGTTGGAGCATAGCATAGTGGAAGGCGTGCTTAACTCTTTGATCGCGAAGTTTCCAAAGGCGGTGGCAACGTACTTTTCTGAGTATAAGGCGGAGAATCCACGTCTGTCCGATCTAGCCCGTCACATTGTAGGGACACTAGACTAGGATACAAGCGATGAGGATACCAATGTTTGATCCCGCGCTGATGTTTGTGAGTGCACTGTTCTTTCTGAGTTCGAGCGCCATTTTTTATTCGGTACTCTGGCTTCTAATCTCTGCTGGACTTCGGAACCAGTTGCATTTCACACCACGCATCAGGAAAAATATTTTATTCATCTCACTGCTCGTTCCGCCTATATCAATGGGAGTTCTAGCATTCGGCGGAGTGACTTTGCACCACAAGCATTATCCTGTAACGGAACATCACAACGATTTATGTAGAGGAATATATGGATGGTTTGTCGCGCACCCCATAACATTCAGATTCCCGGTGGCAGGTTGCTTGAAGGACTAGCTTGGTTGTTTGTGATTGGCGGACTGTGCTTGATCTTACGACTCTTTTGGGCGACAGCAGCACAAAACGTGGTTTGTCTCAGATCGAGCAAGCACCCTCTCGAGAACTGAAATTGGCTATCTCCAATGTGCAGGGACTTCTCAAAATAAATTCTCCCGCTTTTTTTTGAGGCGAATATCCCAATGGGATACTCTTGTTTGCTGGGCATCAGGAAGGTGCGCTGCATTCTTTCACATGATCTAGTTGCTCAAGCAAGTTTAGAAGAACTGGAAGCCGTCGTAGCGCACGAGATGAATCATCTACGAGCGGGCGATGTCTGGGCGACGATGGTTGTTAGTGTCTTAAACTGTCTGTTCTTCTTTCTTCGACCGGTGCGGTTAATCTCTCGGCACTGGCGCGAAGAAACCGAACTGGCTTGCAATGAAGCGACAGTTGTAATTACCGGGAAACCGATACCACTCGCCACTGCTATTCTGCGTGCACAAGGCGTTCAGGTATCGTCCAAACCATTGCCAACTATGGCTCTTGCCTTTGCACAAGAGGAGGCTTGCGCTGCTGAGAAACGAATAGAATGACTGCTTACCTTCGAGCAGAAATCGGCATCTTTGCCAGCAGAGCTGCAATCTTGCATATGGCAATGGATTGTTACTGGTTTGCTGTCGGTGGTTATGGCCATGGCATTAATGTCTCCGCAGAGGCTCTGTGTGGTGCAATGTGGTCTAGAGGCCATCGCCCGTACGCTACGTTGAAATTTTTCCAGAAAGATTATACAAGTTAGGCTGACAATAGTACATATCGGGAACTAATAAGCATCTTAAAATATTATGCAAATAACCGAAAGGTTGGCAAGTCGAGTGCGGTAAACGTATGTTCACTCGACTTTGATGACTGAATTCTACGTATATAATCATGACAATTCGACGCATAATCTGGCCTATCGCGATCTGGTTTGCACTGGTGTTTTCGTTATCGTCAGTGTGCACGCTTGCTTCTGCCAACTGCAGCGTTGTTGAGTACCAGCCCGGAACTTCTCACTCATGTTGTAATATCCACCCAAAAGAATGTGCTTGCGCAAATTCGCAGAGTAATTCAAACCACAATTCTGGCGGTTGCCAGATGCGGATGTGCTCCTGCGGAGTTGTTCCTGAACCGGATAGTGCACCATTAGCCGTAAAAACCATACAAGTGTTTAACCAGGCTATTTTGGCTGCTCGACATGCTTTCTTACAGATCCAAACTTTGGTTCGGATCCTATCAATCATTAGCGCTGATATTTTTTCAACTAGCGCTTCTCTTCTGTCTTCTTCACCTCGTGCACCTCCTTTCATAGGATGAGTCTGACTCTGAGTGCCCATGCGCGGCTCTGTGATATTGTCACGTCTACTCATCCCTCAAATAGTTAAATATCAAATTTTCATAAACCAACCGTGCGCTTGTGTTGCGTTTCTATTACGTATCTCCGCTCACGCAGAGTATCTCGGAGTAAAAGAAGATTTCCGAGATAAAGGATAAGGATATTAAGCATTTAGATTAAGTAGGTAGAATCCTAACAGACACTCGCCTGCTGGAGAGGAAGTACAGTCATGATAAGAACGAAACTTATGTGCGTTAATTATGCCCTTGCGATATTGGCGCTATCCGTGGTGTTAGCAAGAGATGCCAGCGCAAATCATGGACATCATTCTGCAGGTGTGACACTCACCAGAGCGACCAAGATCTCACTGAATTCTGCCGCGCTATTGGAAGCCGAAAAGTTAGATACACGAGGTACCGTGTCCACTGACCGTAAGAGCCTTTCCTTAAAAGGCAAGAATGTGACTTTGGTAGTGCGGACAGGCCCGGCGGAAGATATGCTTTCATACCGAATAGAGGGCCTTAAAAATCCTACGTTAGTGATTCAAAGAGGCGCAAATCTTAAAGTGTTGTTCGTCAACACCGACGACGATATGATCCATGATTTGCGCTTCACCGCGCAAAAAGCTCCCTTTAATACGAAACCGAATCTCAAACAATCAGTAGGCTCTTTACCATTTGCGCACCAGACTAAAATGACACAGCACGCAGAGCAGATGATCCTGCATGCAGGCACACCCGGAACCTACACTTATCTTTGTACGATGAAGGGTCATGCTGTCGGGGGTATGTACGGGATCCTGATTGTTAAATAGGCAAAACGCCATATCAAGATAATAATTGTATACAAGGAAGGAACTATTTATATCTATGAATGGCGCTCTTTCCTTGGAGGAGAGTAAGACTATGGAAGTAACGAAGCAGAACGGACGTCGAAAATTCCTTTCGAAGTTGGCGAGTATCGCAGGGACGATGGGAGCCGGAATGGCGCTTGGAGATCGGAGCTCGGCGGGACCAAAAGAGAATACGTCTCCGACCGGCTGGCCTTCACAGCTTGTTATCAATGAGACAGCGCCCAAATGGAATCCGAGGGATATGCCCAAACCCGGCGAGAAAATTCACGAGTTCAACATTGAGGTGACAATTGAGAAAATAGAGATTTTGCCTCTTGAAGAGCATCATTTCTACACGTTTAATAAGTCAATGCCCGGCCCGGAAATCCGGGTCAAGGAAGGCGATTGGGTCAAGGTCAACCTTACCAACAAGACCCACGATTTCCACACTATACACTGGCATGGTATCTATGTTCCCTGTGAGATGGACGGAGTACCATTAGGTACGCAGTATCCGGTGGGCTACAACCAGACGTTCACCTATCTATGGCGGGCGCAGCCGGCGGGAACGCACTTCTACCACTGCCATAACATGACCAACATGCACATTCAGGCCGGGCTATACGGTGCACTGATCATTGAGCCATATGACGGTGAGGATATCGTGCAAAAGACATTCCCATATGAGCGAGACTATACACTCGTCCTTAGCGAGGTAGACACGGAATTTTTGCGTGAGCAGATGAATGAGATGCTTATGATGGGAGAGATGATGGACGCCATGAACGGAAGCAAAAAGCTTATGGCAAAGATGGATGGGCATATGATGGGCTGGTTTGCCAATAAAGAGGCATTCCTCAAAGCTATCAAAGATGGATGGGTTCCGCCCTATCATCAGAGCAGGACTGGGCCAGCAATGCGGGTTGAGCCAAACTTCTTTTTGATTAATGGCAGACCCTATCCTATGACCGAGCACATGCATATTAAGCAGGGGGAGAACATTCGTGTCCGGCTAATAAACGCCGGAATTCTTGTACATAATATGCACTTACATGGTCACGACTTCTGGCACGTATGTACTGATGGATCACCTCTGGCCACCCCCGTCCGAATGAATACGGTACCAGTCTTTGCTGGCAGTACAGTGGATATAATGATACAGGGAACGAACCCGGGTGGGTGGCATTTCCACGATCATAGCGATATCAGCCTGATGAATAATGGAAAGTCACCGGGCGGCATGATGACTATGCTGATGTATGAGGACGCTGAAGAAGCGGGTTTCAAGTTCAAAGAGATCATCGCGCTCGATTCTTAGCAGCTAGTCGAGACTGCATCAATTTGCATGAAGGTACACAGAAAAGGAGACCATGTATTGAAAACGAATCAAATTGGAACGACTATGATGGCACTCGCCGCTGCGCTCTTACCCACCATAGTGCTTGGCCAGGCCCAACAGACTCCCATACCTGAAGAGCCGAGCATTTCACCACAGATATCACTAAACGGTACGGCGATTGGCACGCTGGAGTATCATAGTCCGCGCATAGTTTTGCCGAGCGGAATAAAGTCGAGCAGCTCGCGCATTAATCTTTCCGACTCGGCTTTGATGCTGGGTATTTCAGAGCGGCTGTATCGTAAGGGCGGTATCGGCAGTTTCGTTATCGGAGGCACTACGACCGATTCTGATAAGTCACCAAGCGGAACAGAGTTCTTTCTGCACAAACTCTATCTGGATTATCAGACTCATGTACTGGAGGGTTATATAGGGCGGACAGATACAGGAACACAGCTTGTCGACTTTCCTACACTACGCGGTGATGACCTGAATGAATTTGTCAATGTCCTCAATCCTTTTTCCAGTGGCGAGAATATACAGGAGCATCGTTATACCAATCAAGCAACAGTAGTGCTCAATCGTAACCTGAGATCATTTTTGAATCTGCATGCACAAAACTTGATATCATCCTCACAAAATACAGTCGGTCAGGGTGGCATCAACTCCTACGGAGTCAACTTCCAGTATCAGGAGCTGGCAGCAATGCAGGCGCTCAAGAAAGTCCCTCTCTGGGGTTTCG
The DNA here is from genome assembly GCA_025352825.1 of Chthonomonadaceae bacterium. Classification (GTDB taxonomy): domain Bacteria; phylum Armatimonadota; class Chthonomonadetes; order Chthonomonadales; family Chthonomonadaceae; genus JANXSG01. The sequence continues at coordinate 10,390 of JANXSG010000027.1, forward strand.
GCTATGAGCGACAGACACCTGGAAGCGGCTTCGGCGGAGCTAACAACATCCTGTATGGCGGCATAGTATATAATATCGCGCCTGATCCGGTGGACCGAATAGACTTACGCCTTCAAGATATCTATGGATTCGGTAACACAACCAGCTCATTTGTCAATGTGACCGATACATTCCGAGCGCCAGCCAACACTATTGCGGCTTCTCTGCGATGGCTGCACAGCCCGTTTGGAAAGCCAGGGCACCAGATTTCGCTCACGGCGGGTTACAAGAGTTATACCAACATCCGAGACGCCAATACTTTGGCGCTGGCGCTTACTGGCGTGAAAAGATTAGGAAGCGGCTTCGATCTTGTGCTGCAGTATACCTATCAGCATCGTCAAGCTGCATATGCGGCAGTATACAGCGGCGTGCGAGATGAACACTCGATTCAACTCGGATTTGTGTTCAATTTCAATCACACCTTCAATCAGCATCTCGGCCCGCGCCGCTCTTTAATGAACTTACAGCATCAATATATCCCTGATTAATGGGGATGAGAGGTTTAGATTATGAAACAAAAATACATTTCGCGAATATTGGGAAGTATGGGATTTCTGACTACATTAGGTCTTGCGACTCTGCCTTTAGCTGCTCAGGCACAATACAATAATGGAGGCAGTAATGCGCCGAAATCTTCAGCTAAGGTGAATACCTCTAAAGGAGCTATCCAGAGTGTTCCTCGCCTTCAAGAGAAACAAGTGACAACTGTTTTGGGTGATGAGAATTGGGAAGATATTACCAGCTTCGGTAAAGACTCCAGCATGGCTGAGATGATGATCCTCATGATGGTCGGCGGTTCGGGAATGGAACACATGACGATGGCGGCGATGAAACCTGGCATGAAGATGCCAGGTATGAATATGCCTGGTATGAATATGCCTGGAATGGAGATGACATCAAAAGGATTATCACTAGTAGTGTCACTCAGTTCTAATCCCCCAATACCAGGCGATAACAACCTGGACATTTTGGCGACAGATGCCAGCGGTAAACCGATGGTCGGGTTAAAATTAAGCACTACGGTCGCCATGACCAGCATGGACATGGGAACCACTCGCCCAAAAGTCATTGAGGGTAAAGACGGGCACTATGCGGTGACGGTCAATTTCAGCATGAAGGGCCCATGGCGTCTCTCTCTGATGAGCGATGCCATGAGCGACAAAGCCAAATCGGTCAGTACCATACTGGATTTCAACGTAGACGGCAAAACAAAATGGATGCGGCCCGCTAGAGAGCGGCAGGAAAACGCCTTAAAGGTGGTTCTCAACACCAAGCCGGATTCTCTCAAAGTCGGCAGTAATATGCTGGATATCACCATTTTCAACCTGAAGGGGATGCCAGTTTCGGGCGCAATAGTAACAAGCGCTGTAGAGATGACCAGCATGGACATGGGAGTCACAAGGCTTAAAGCACAGGCAGGCGAAGATGGACATTACATAGTGCCTGCAGAGTTTAGCATGAAGGGGCCATGGCGTGTCACGCTGTCCGTAGTTCAGCCTAAGCAAAAGCCATTCACCAAAGTGCTCGAATTCAACATAGGCAGCAAAACAGAACTTAACCAATCCACATCTGTAGCAGCCACACCGCAAGCTCTCAGCGCTGAGACTGTAAAGACAGTAGAGCCGGTGAAGGCTCTGGAACCGACAATAGAACAATCAACGGCAAAAACCCCGGAGAAAGCTGCTATTCCAGTGAAGCCCGTCGTTCCTGTGCAGGAAGCACTTCCTGCAAAACAGCCTGCCGATACCAAAGGTGCGTGGAAGGTGACGCTGAACACTCCTGCCGACATGGTGAAGGTCGGCAGCAATCTGCTCGATGTGACTGTATTGGATTCATCCGGTAAGCCAGTGAAAGGGGCAAAGGTTACAGGAACTGTGGAGATGACGAGCATGGATATGGGCGTCATAAAATCGAAAGCAAAAGAAGGTAGAGATGGACACTACCTGACACCCGCAGTGTTTAGCATGAAGGGGCCATGGCGGATGACGCTGAATGTTGTTCCTCCTGGGCAAAAATCATTCACCAAAGCATTTGAATTTAAGGTGACAAAGTAACCGCCTCACTTTTGGAGAAATTATGTTCGTTTAAACCGTTCACTTTCCTCTTGCACTTTTCCTGTTCGGCGGCTTTTTGGAAGGAGTGGGATTATGGAAACGACGACCAAACTTGCGTGAAGCTGGTCTTCACTCAGAAGATCATCAGCATCGTGGCTATTTCCGGTTGGTCGGTAGGCGTATCGCCAAAGAGCATCCCGGCAGGAGGATACAAACGTTTCGAACGAGGCTTACTCACGAACATTAGCGCGTCGGCTTGTTATCATGCGGATTTTCAATGCGATGGAGGCTATCACGAAAATTATCGAGGCGTATTTTTCGCAGTCAAAAGTTCCCTGCTACAATAATACTGAAAATTGTGATACACTAGTTAGGTTTATCGTATACAAAGTGACGAATGCTCCTCCAAATTTGGAATGGGATGAGGCGGGATGAATATATCCCATTCCAATTTCTCTGGATGACAACCGAAATATCTCCGTGTCAGAGTAAGAACGGTGTCAGTGTTTCGGGATCTCATGCATTTCGTGCATAGCTTCCATGCCTCGTGCAACTAAAGCATCCACCGTTTTCGCGTGTGCTTTAATCAACTTCACCACATATGGATCTGTTGAGGTTTCAATTACTCGAACTCCATTTGGAGTCATCGTAACTCGGGACTTGATCTTGCCCCCATAACGGAAGAGCTCTTGAAACAGGGGATCACCCTGTTGAATCGGCTGATTAGCCTTAAGCCGTTGATACATCGCAGGAACATGTTCCTGAATCTTCGCGGTAACATTAACATCGTCCGACTCGGTGAGAGTCTCGACCCCGTTTGGAAGTTGTTTAACACTCCGTTTAACCTGTTCGCGCTGCATCACGAGCTGACGGGCAGTCATCATATCGCTGCCCATTCCACCCATCATTCCTTGCCCATGCATACTCATACCACCCATCATACCGCGCATGCCCATGCCACGCTTCATTCCTTGCATCATCCCTCGTCCCAGCATACCCATGCCGCCCATGGGGCAGCCAGATTCCGGCAGGTTCAACTGCTGCTGATTCGAGAATTGGTTCTGTCCAAACGTGTGGCTGGCTAGAAACATTGTGGAAAGAGTTCCAATAATCAAAAGTGTAGTTAATTTACGTCCCATTATCTTTTTCTTTCTGTATACGATTCCGATAGACGCTCTCGTATACCTCCCTGGTAAATAAGCGTATCAGGTTAGATGCGCTTTCTCAGAGATGGTTTTCTCTGATTTTGTCCCAAATCTCTCCAAAATCCACATCATAGGGCACCAGTTGGTGAATGCAGATTGTAACAGATTCAGCCCAATAAAACCCGTAAAGGCAAACCACCAATGGTTCACCCACGTCCCCAGCATAACGGAAATAAGGATAAATATCCCTGCAATACATCTTAGCCATCGTTCGGTGGTCATGTTGATATCTCCCCATACTTAAGTATGCAACGAAATCGTTACCGGATTGATTTTCACTAACACTCATTTACTTTCCAATTCCTCTTAGGTTTCTGCAAAATAGGTTTAATTTTTAATCATGAGTTCCAACCAGTTCTGGCACTTCGATTGAAACGGAATCATCTGGATTAACTTTATCCGGAGGCATCTGATGGTTGAGTTCCTGTCGTTTCATCACGTAGTAAAGAACAGGAACCGCAAGTCGAGAAAGCAGCGTAGAGGCAATCTCGCCCGACATGAGAGCAATTGCCAGCCCTTGAAAAATAGGGTCGAACAAAATAACGAACGAACCTACGATTACAGCAGCCGCAGTCAGAAGCATAGGACGGAATCGAGTCGCTCCAGCGTCAACAACAGCCTCCTCTAGAGGCATTCCTTCACGAAGTCGCAGTTCGATGAAATCTACCAGAATAATGGAGTTTCTAACTATAATTCCCGCACCGGCAATGAACCCGATCATTGAGGTCGCGGTGAAAAACGCGCTTAAGATGGCGTGCGCCGGTAGAATACCCACCAGAGTCAATGGGATAGGAGCCATAATTACAAGCGGAGTCTTAAATGATTGGAACCAAGCCACAACCAGAATATAGATCAGCACCAAAACTGCGGCAAAGGCAATTCCTAGATCCCGGAACACTTCGAGAGTAATATGCCACTCGCCATCCCATTTCATTGCGAGCTTGTCGGTGGTGAAAGGCATAGCCATGTTCAATACATTAAGTCTATAACCTTCGGGCAGTTTCAGCTCAGCGAGTTTACTGTTCATAGCAAAGATGGCGTAGACAGGGCTTTCTTGCCGGCCAGTAACGTCCCCGGTCACGTACACGACAGGCAGCAAATTTTTGTGATAGATCGTTTTGTCTGTGGCAAGAGGGACAGACTTTACAAGTTCGCGTAATGGAATGAGATGTCCATCTTCCGTCGCCTCAGAAATCGACTCCAGATCGTTAATACTGCTGCGCTGCTCTCCAGGAAGTCGCAATCGAATAGGCACATCCTCGCGTGATGACTCATCATGTATCAGCCCAACTTGAGTTCCGGCAAGAGCCATGCTCAGAGCTCTATTAATGGTCTGTGCATCCACCCCAGTCAGTGCTGCCTTTTCTCTATCCACAAGAAGCTGAAAGGTCGGCTGATCGTCATCTACATACCAGTCGATATCTGTGACGGATTCTGTAGACTCGAAAATCTGTTTTACCTGCCGGGCAGCTTCTATACGGCGTTCGCCTGTCGGACCATAGATTTCGGCAACTAGTGTTTGTAATACAGGCGGGCCTGGAGGGACTTCGGATATTTTGACTCGAACTCCCCACAGCTTCGCTATTCTTTCAATCTCCGGACGAATACGCTTTGCAATAGTATGGCTCTGGTCTTTGCGCTCGCTCTTTCCAACGAGATTAACCTGAATATCCGCTTGATTTGGCTGATTCCGCAGGTAGTAGTGACGCACAAGGCCATTGAAGTTGTAGGGGCTGGCCGCACCTACTACCAATTGATAGTTCTCCACTTCAGGAATCGTCGCCACATAATCTCCGAGGGCTCGTGTAGCTGCTACGGTCTGTTCGAGTGTGGTTCCTATCGGCATATCGACAATAATCTGAAACTCATTCTTATTGTCGAAAGGCAGCATCTTTACGGTCACAAGTTTAAGTCCAATAAGAGCCACGGCGCCCAGCAAAAGTGCGATCACACCTACAAAGAATACCGTTCGTACTTTCCAATAACGCAGCAGGGGAGTCATTATTCGGCGATAGAGCCGTGTCATCGCATCGTCGGGTGCACTATCGTGTCCACCCTTGATTGAATGCGATTTTCCATACTCGCCCCGAAGCATCCGGTATGCTGCCCAAGGTGTTACGATGAATGCGATAACCAATGAAAACAGCATAGCTGCCGAAGCGCCCACTGGTATAGGGCGCATATAAGGACCCATCAGACCGCCGACGAATGCCAGGGGCAGAATAGCGGCTATTACTGCAAAAGTAGCAAGTATGGTAGGGTTTCCAACCTCATCTACAGCGCGAATTGCGGCTTCAAGCGGCGGAAGGCGAACGCATTCCGGCATTCGATAGTGGCGGACAATATTCTCCACAACAACGATAGCATCATCTACCAGTATTCCGATGGAGAATATCAGTGCAAACAGGGTGATGCGGTTCAGTGTGTATCCATAGAGATAGAAGACGAGAAGGGTAAGCGCCAGTGTGACAGGTATAGCGACCGCAACAACAAGCGACTCTTTCCTTCCCAATGTGAACGCAATGAGCAGTGTCACCGAAACGACCGCGATCATCATGTGGTAGAGGAGTTCACCTGATTTCTCCGCAGCGGTCTCGCCGTAGTTTCGAGTTACCGTAACGGTGACATCCGAGGGAATCAGGCTTCCTTTAAGGCTGTCGACTTTTGCAATTACGGCGTTTGCGATATCAACTGCGTTCTTACCGGGGCGCTTAGCGACTGATATTGTAACCGAGGGTTCCAGAGATCTAGTGGTCTCCTTTGCAGCCTTCCCATAGCCAAATTGAACGTATTGCACGAGTTCTTCGGGCATATCCTGGACAGAAGAAACGTCTTTAAGAAATATAGGGCGGCCATTGGCGGCGCCAACCACCACACTCCCCACATCAACAGCTGTGCGAAGAAACTCTCCGGTTTTAATGGAGAGTTCGATGTTGTTCTGAGAAAATTGACCTGCCTGAGTTCTCTGGTTCGCACCCTGAAGCGCCTTATATACGCTGTCTGGAGTCAGGCCATAACCAGAAAGTCTTGACCGATCAAACGTGACACGCACTTCACGGCGACGGCCTCCGATTATTGTGGTTTCTGAGACATTATCCACCTGCTTCACAGCTGTTTCAACACCGCTTGCGAACTGGCGCAGCGAGGAGGAGTCGTAACGCGCACTGTGGAGTGTCAGCGCCAGGATGGGGACATCATCTATAGAGCGCGGTTTAATGATGGGAAGAGAGGCTCCCGGTGGAATAATATCGTAGTGAGACTGAAGCTTTTCACGGAGTCGAACCAGAGCTGCCTCTTGGTCTTGCCCGACGAAGAAACGGACTATCGCCATAGACTGACCCGGGCTGGTAGTAGAGTACACATACTCCACTCCTGGGATCTCCCAAAGCAGCTTCTCCATCGGATTCGTGACACGCTGTTCAACCTCTTTTGCTGTTGATCCTGGCATGGAGACCATAACATCCATCATTGGGACGATGATTTGCGGCTCCTCTTCACGAGGTGTTTTGACAACGGCGAACACTCCAAGCATCAACGAGGCAATAATTATAAGCGGAGTGAGCTTGGAGTTAATAAATGCCGCCGCTATCCGGCCTGCAGCGCCAACATGCATTTTTGGTTTTTCCTGTTCGGAGTGCATGAATTTACCTCGGCTCCACACTCACAGGAGATCCATCTATAATTCGATCTCTATTTGAGATTACAACACTTTCGCCGGAATTCAGGCCGGAAAGAACTGGAATCTTTTCACCAGCTGGGTCACCAACAGTGACCATTCTCATGCGCGCAAGTTGGTTCTCGTCCACCACGTAGAGATAGTGCAGACCCTCCCGTGTCCAGGTGGCAGAAGAGGGAACCAAAATTCTATTTTCCATACCAGTCGAAAACTTTGCGCGGCCGAACATTCCCGCAGAGGCTTTACTAGTGGCAGGAAGGTTAATTTTGACAATGAACGTATGGCTTGTGGAATCACCCTCAGGAGCAATTTCAACAATACGGCCAGTCAAAGATCGATTTTGTAGCGCATTGAAATATACTGGTACCGTTGCCCCTACTTTCATATAAAACAATGAACTCTCTGGTACGACAGCTTCCAGTCGGAGCGCACCTCCCTGTATGGTTAGCAGTACACTACCCGGGCTCGCCATCGCTCCCGGATCCACCTGTCTTTTGGTGACAATACCGTCGAATGGAGATTTGATTATCGTATAGTCTCGATTAACATTCGCTAGCTGCAGGCTGGCTCTTGATTGCGCAATCTGGGCATGTGCACCTTGAATTTCCTGTTTTCGTACATCGATTTGAATCGCACTCGCTTGCGAAGATTTGAGGCCAGCATTTGCTTCCTGAACGGCAGCTTCCGCCTGACGGACAGACTGCTGCGCGGCTCGAATATCTTCGATACGGCTGCCTTCATCGGCAATGCTTTTGCCTTGTTGTACCGTCTCATACTGTGTTCTGGCAATCTCATACTGAGATTTATATTGATCGTACTGTTGCGCCGAAATCGCGCCATCCTTATAGAGACTGTCCATCCTTTTAAGGTTGTTCTCGGAAAGTGTAAGGCCGGACTTAGCCTGAGAAACTGCGAGAACAGCCTGCTCCCGTTCCTGACGTCGTGGCCCGGCTTGAGCCAGTTCCAGCTCAGCTTTTGCAGACTGAAGCGCCGCTTCACTCTGAATAACTTTGGATTTTGCCTCAGAGATTCGCGCTTCACTCAGAGATGACTCCATACGCACTGCAATCCCTGCGCTGTCATAGCGAATATTAGCAGCACGTAAATTCGCGCTCGCTTGAGAGATAGATGCATCCATATCCTGTGCATCTAGAATAATCAGCGACTGGCTTTTTCGAACACTTTCTCCTTCCTTAATAAGAACACTCTGAACTCTTGCCAGGACTTTTGCAGCAATAGGTGATTCTAGTTCAGGGCGAATAGTTCCGGTAACTTCAAGGATTATTGGTGTGGAGGATAGCTTTGTCAACTCAACTGATACTGGGATAGATTTTCTAATTTGTGATGCATTCAAATCTACAGGCGGAATATTCTGATGCTTTCGAATAGTCCAAATTAGCGCACCGCATATGGCCAGAATAGTGATTGTTATCCCAAACCACAATTGGCGATTTTGGGGTTTCCAGTTTCGAGCATGTTTATTTTCGGATACATAATTTTGAGGACGCTCCATTTTTCACTCCCCATAGAGAAAGAAAATATAATTATCCCTCTACTCGAATCATAAAAGCGACTGTTATGGCCGTGGGTATTGCAATATAGTCATATTCATATATAAATAGTATTGATTCACAAAGGAGGTAATTGCAAAAGTCATTGTAAACGCATATTTCAGCCCTCACCCCCCCCCCGACCCCCTCTCCCAAAAACAGGAGAGGGGGTGATTTAAATTCGTGGTATCCTGGCTGCCATTTCGCGAGATATGCGCATGTAGTAAGATCAAAACCCTATATCAAATTGAAAAATCGATGCCATAGTCACCCCCTTTCCTGTTTTTGGGAGAGGGGGTCGGGGGATGAGGGCGTGAACGAGTTTTTTAACTATTTTGAGACTTTTGCAATTACCTCAGGAAAATTTACTTTCGTACTTCTTGATGAAGTCGAATGCATTCCAGTAATAGTAGGACGCTTCGCTCCGCAATATCATAGAGGACGAAGTTTCCTTCTCGCTTTGCTGATAGAACGCCTGATCTTTCAGTATTCGTAGCTGCTGGCTGACTATGGCCTGTCCAGCTTCAGTTGCCATCATAATATCACTCACGCTGCGTGGATTACCCTCTTGATTTAAATAATCAAGGATACGCAAACGAATCGGGTGCGCCATATTTCGAAGAATGGGTGCCACTCGTTCGAGCGTCTCCATATCTATGCTTGAGCAGATATGGTGTTCAAGAAACACTTAAGGCAATCGCAGCTCGTCATGCGAGTACTCTGATCGTGTATAGTATATCGCGTCTCTCTCGTGAATATGAGCGAATACTGGCAGAAATTGATCAAAAACGAAGTGCTCTGAAAGAGCACATTGCAAAACTTGAGTTTACGAATAAGCGAATCTTGGCTACAGATATCAAGTCTGAGGGAGATAAGATCGCTGAATTTTTCAAACATGTCGATGAGGTTCTTTCTGCATCGGAACTAACCGATGCTGAGAAGCGGAGTATCCTTTTAAGCCTCATTCAGAGCATTAAACCAGAGGGCGATGGTTACTCCTTGGAATTCAAAACCTCACTTTTATCGTCCCACATCGTCCCATCGGTACAGATGATTTCAATCCACTGGCCGCCAGGAGCTTCGAGGTAGAAACTACGGGTCTTATCCCGATGCAAAGCGATCGGGCGATCATGCCTTGCGGCAAGCAGCTCTAAATCGGATTCGGAAACTTTCCATGCGAGGTGGCCGGGATGTTGATCTTTGAGTACAAAAGCGAGTTTTGCACCATTTGCCTCGATGAATGCCCAGCTTGTGTCCTGATATAGTACAGTGGTTCCTGGAATCGTCGCCTGATACCACGCAACTGCCTCTGCAATATCTGGCACCTGCTGAGCGATATGATCGAAAGTAAATTTCATGGTAATGCCTCAATTTACACGTATTACGGAAGTACAACATCGTTATTTCTACTCAAATGAAGAGTACGCTACTTTTCTAGGGTGATAGCTGCGATCTTAAGTTCAGGTATATCTGGGAGTTTGATGGCTATCAGTTTTCGAGGCTCTTTTATTGTGACCATCACATGGAATAGTGCGATTGTGCCCGGCGTCGGACCTTGCGGCGTATGATGTCCATAAGACAGATAAGCCACTTCTTCCCCATGGGCAGGAGGCTGATCCCACGGGCTCACCTGCATGGAGTACTGATCTTCCGACACACTTGTAGGCTCCTGGAAAATTAGGCGCAGGTTAGCGGAGACATCTTTTCCAGAGCTGGCACAGAGAATATGAAGAACTCGGCACTGCCCGGAAGTCTTGCCAAAATCTATTCGCTGCCCACGGCTGGAAATGAAATTTTTCGCTTTACCCTCTTTCGATCCCCATCGGAAGCAGATTCGCCGCTGTGATTCCGGCCCACTTTTGGAAGTCGGCAGCCACGACCCTGAAGGCGTGAAGGGCGATATCGCATAGGGTGGAGTTAGGTCTGCTGGGAAACTAGTTCCCTTTCCATCAAAATCCCCATCGGATGTGCTTCCAGCTTCCGACATGCCGTCCATATTAAACGACTTGGTCAGATCGGTATACGTCAGCCGGCCGCCAATGACTTCCACAGCCCTCACCGACTCATCAAAACAGTTCACACTTCCTGTAGTCGATGCCCAGGTGTCCCCTACTTTGAGATCCCAGACCAGTGTGTATGCGCCATCATTTGGAGGAGCAGTGACCCATGCAATCATTTCCGTAATTTTTTCACCAGGTTTGATATCCTGAGCCAGTGGAGTCGTCTCGTCTTCCCAGGCGTATTCGGAACCGTCCTGATAGTACCAGTGATATCCTATCCGGACTTCATCCTTCTTCCAGGTCTGAGGCCCGTCGTTCTTCAGACTGATGCGAACGGGGAGCCTTCTGTCACCTGGCAGAGATTCAGGCGTGCCGTCGAGGTTAAAACGAACTCCAAAGTCGAATGGAACCAGAGCCACTGGAGTGGGCGAAAAACTAATACCCGCTTCAGGAGTGTACGGAGATGGCGTCACTTCCCAACGCACCTCATACTGCCACGGATCGCTCTGTTTACACTCTGCAAGTGGGGTTCCATCAGGCTGGGTTGCCGGGAACATAATCTTAACTTTCGCTGTTTCACCAGGTTTGATATCGCTATCCAGAGCAGAACTAGCATCTGAGGAGGATACTGGTGTCTCTAAAGTGTCTGACCCCTTGGTCTCTGTGCGATAGAGTCGAATGCCAATTCGGGAAACACTTGCTTTACTCCACACCGAATTGCTATCGTTTCTGATAGAGGCATGGACTGTATATACGGATCCAGTCTCGAGAGTAGAAGGCAGATCGGATGTTAAAAGTAGTGCGCCTAGTTCCGATTTCCTGCTCTCATCCTTTACAACAATATGGACGTTGACTGCATTTACTGCTCCTCCATCACCCAGGAATGTGCCAGACTGGCCTTTGATTCCAGCAATCATCACTCCGAACTGAAGCTGGTAATCACCTGCCGACAGCGGAGAGCCATCCGAATTAACAGCGGAGACATTGACAGAGGCCAAGCTGGTCTGGCCGGAGAGGATAGGAGAGTCTAGCAGTACTGGTTTCACATTACCAATAAATGCGCCATTTTTTATCCATCTGTATGCAAGCCCTACCGGAGTTGATCCGGGAGTTTGAGTGAGGTTCCAATGTTCAGAACCTATATTTTGAACTCGAAAATTTATTTTGGTGCTCACGCCTGCAAGCATACTTTCCGGTAAATCACTCCACAGCGTTCGTGCCGAAAGTTTCCCGTTTGTCTCGAACAAGTGAGTATAGATTTTGGTGCGGTCAGAATTAGTGAAGCCCTCTTCCATCGTAGGTGAGATTGCCGAACCTCCCGCGAAGTCACTCCAGCCTTGCAGTAACAGCCAGTCCGGGCGGCTTTGCAGAACAGACTGCCAATCCGCAAGATAGGCTGCACCATTGCGTCTTGGACGCTGGGCAGGGTCTGGCTTACTGGGAATAATTCGAGCATTTTTACCCGCGCCAATCACGCCTACTTTCACCCATCCATCGGTGTTTCGTTGATATCCTTTTGCGTCAGGATATGTGCAGAATCCATCAATTCCACTACTCTTCTCAAAGCCTTTGCCACCCAGAATAATGAGGTCGCAGCCGTTGAAATCTGCGGCGAATCTACTCCGGATGCCCTGTAAGATGGATTCGTTTATCACGTTGATTGGCACGGCATTAGATAGAATGACGACACAGGCTTTTCGGCCGCCATTCTCTGCTGAAAGCGTAGTTTGAAAATGAAATTCCGATGGAATTGCCTGATAAAACCTTTGAATTGAATTATATAGAATACTTTGCAGAGTTCCAGCACCAATCGTTTGTTCGCGAGTGAGGTCATCACTCAACGAATCTGTATCTAGGAAAAGCCCCACTTGAGGATAGTCCTGCCCTGTGAGTTTCATATACTTGAGAGCAGCAGAAAGTGCTAAAAGACCCTTATCAGAAGTGAGCTGGCGATCTCTAGAGCCTGCCCGATACTGAGGCAAGACAACATCGACACCAGCCCGGCGCAGTTCAGTCATCTGATGGCGATGCCAATCCGCGCGATCATAACTCATCCAGGGGCCGGTTCCATCCAGAGGATGCAGCGTCAGAGCGGTTCCTCCATCCGGCAGCAGAACATTGACAGCAGGAGAAGACTTGCGGGTATCCGCTTGATAAGCGTAGTCGTAGACAGCAAAAACTGTAGGCGCCAGTGGCTGCGGGTGGTGGGGCGAAAGCAAGCTCACTGTCCGATGCGAAATTGGAACTGGTGGCATAGGTGATGATGGTGTGAATGCAGGCCGAATCCTAGCCCCGATAGTACGTGAGAGGAGAGCAGGCTGAGTGCCAGCGGACTTTTCTCCGAAAGTGAAACCGGAAAGCCCATTCCACTCACCTGCATTAAATATGCCATCGATAACAGGCTTACTAGCATAGACGCGCGGACAGATTAACTCGCCTGGCGCAGAGAAAGTAGGTTCGTTATTAAATGCTATAGTTCCAAGCAGGGATGGGTTCGGCACCTCTTCCTGGCTTCTTATACTCTGAGCAAAGCTTTGAAGTGGAGGACTGCCCGCGTTCGGATCGACACTCTGCACCGCCACATTAAAACCCATTTTTTGTCCAGGATTTGGTTTACCGCCAAGATCGACCCAGGGAACAGCAGCTTCGATAGTATAGCCATTAGAAGTTCGATTTCCCGGGAGTTGCCCTCCATGCTGAACAACCGTAATCTTGATCAATTTACCAATAAGGGCACTTCGTTTAACAGCCTGAATGCTAGGGTCAGTTTCAGATTTGGAGACATCCTCAAGCCGCGTATTGAAGTCTTTCAAGCCATCGAAGAGAGGAGTTCCACTTGTTCCAGAATAAAGTTGTGCACTATTGGCAGCGCTGATAACGATGGTGTAGGTGTGATCATTTCGGTGGTTTGCTTTATGATCGTTATCCGTCTGGATTGTAATTATAGCGGCATCATCTTGGAGCGGGGTAGAAAATGGCTCACTGTGCGAGGCCTTTATTTCTGGCTTATTGACCTGTATGGCAATATAAATAAAGTCATCATCCCATGCAGTATACCCAGCGATTTTATTTCTTGAATCCAAACTATTCCCCTGGATTACAGGTGCATTTTTATCGATCCTGGCAACTTGTGCAGTCACATGCAAACAGGCCTGCAGCAACGCTGCTGCAAGTAAAATTGGAAGGGCATTTTTGCCCATTGAGAACTCCTTAATTGTGTACTTCATGGCTTCGAATTGAGTTAGAAAACGTGATTATAGCAGGTTGGCATAGTGCGATAGTAGCATACAAACTCCGGCAGAGTCAAGAATGATTTTAAGTCACTCACTCTCCTATTTTTGGGATAGGGGCAGGGGATGAGGGCTAAAAATATGCGTGTATATACGACTTTTGCAATTACCTCTGAACAAGAAATTAATTGGACTGATTATTCCTTTCTAAAAAAAACGATTCATGCGTATATTATACAAAGCTGTATGTTTCTGATCGATACTGCTTGCTCTCAGCATCCTATTTTGCTTCAAAATTACAATGTGACAGCCTCCCTTACCTCACTATTTGGGTGATGGAGGGGCGAGAGGTGAGAGCGTTAAGGTATTATGATGAGAAATGAGTCGGTTAGGAGGATCGTATAGTTGTTAGCAGAGTCGAAAAAGATTGCCGTGGTTACGGGTGCAAGCAGCGGCATAGGAGCAGCAACTGCAACAGCGCTGCATGCGGCTGGTTTTGAGTTAATTCTGGGTGCACGCCGGCTTGATCGGCTTAAAGAAGTGGGAGAACCCCTGGGAGCGACGTACAGAGTTTTGGACGTGACGGATGCTGACAGCGTTGAGCAATTCTGTTCAGAGATTCAGAATGTTCAACTCTTGATCAATAATGCTGGCGGTGCACTGGGTATGGATACGATTGCTCAGGCAAAAGACGATGACTGGGAGCGTATGTACGATACGAATGTTTTAGGCCTTATGCGGATGACACGCGCGCTGCTGCCGAAACTGGAGGCTAGTGGTGCCGGGCATATCGTGAATGTGGGAAGTGTGGCTGGGCGAGACCCTTATCCCGGAGGCGCGGGATATAACGCAGTTAAGTTTGCCGTTAAGGCCATCACTCAGGTGATGAGGCTGGAGTTGGTTGGCAAGCCGATTCGTATTACTGAAGTGGCTCCAGGACTGGTGGAAACAGAGTTCAGTGAGGTTCGCTTCAGCGGCGATCGCGAACGTGCATCCAAGGTGTACGCCGGAATGCAGCCACTTCTTGCAGAGGATGTCGCCGACTGTATTCAGTGGGTGGTGACACGGGCTCCACACGTAAATATCGACGAGATAGTTGTCAAGCCGCTTGCTCAAGCTTCTGCGACGGTAGTGGCAAGAAAACTGTGATATACCCCAGTTTGGTTGGTAAGGAGTTGTGATGAGCAGTTTACTGGATGAGTATAACGCCGTTCGAAATGATTGCGGGGTGTATATTTTAGATGATGAGGCAGTGCTCGCGATTTCTGGTATTGATCGGCTTAGCTGGCTTCAAGGTATGATGAGTAACGATGTACGCTTATTGGAGCGGAGTACAACGCGCGTACTGGAGGCATGTATTCTCAATAACACTGGACATCTGCTTTCAGATATTACGCTGTTCAATCTCAACGAGGACGAAGCTGCAAAGCTTCTCGATCTTTCGAATTTCAGCGCTATTCTCATGATGCTTCCTCAGCAGAATGTGGATAAGATTACGAAACTGCTGGATCGTTACATCATTATGGAAGATGTCGAAATTCGCGATGTTACAACGCAGCTTTTTCATATCTCAATTCAAGGCAGGTCAGCATTTCCAGATGCAGGTTTGATCTCTTTTCCACTGAATCGGCTGGGCAGCGGGGGGTTCGATGTATTTTCGAGAGAGGAATTAGAGTCCACAAAATATGGGATCTCAATCTCACAGGAGACTCTAGAACTACTCCGGATAGAGGCAGGGCAGCCTAAATATGGCGTTGATATGGATGAGCGAACGATCCCGATTGAAGCTAACCTGGAATCGACCCACATTAGCCTCAATAAAGGCTGTTATGTAGGTCAGGAGATAGTCGCACGCATAAATTCGCGTGGGCATACCAATCGGGGGCTCTACGGAATTGTTGTAGAAAGTGGAGAGTTCTCGGTTGGAGACGAATTGATTCCCGATGAGAGTAAGAGTGGAGAGAGTGTCCATAAAGATGCAGGGCGGATCACATCTCTGGCCAAAAAATCACCGGTAATGGCCGGAAAGACCATTGGACTCGCGACAATCCGCCACGAGTTTGCGTCGCCAGGATTCCCGTTGAGATCGAAATCCTCAGGCGCTCAATGTACCGTGCATACTCTGCCGTTCTATAGTACCACGAAATGAAAAAATGCGAGAGGTAATTGCATAAGTCGTAAAAATCTCAAAATTGCCTATCTCTTTGCCTAACCCCCCGAGAGGGCGGGTCAAAAGTCTTTCTGAAATTTTCGATTGAAAATAAATCGCTCTACAATGCCCATACAAGCGACGAAGATTTTTTTGACGCTGATCTGCCATTGAAAAATAGCGACTTTTAGCCCATTTACTGTCCGAAAGAGACTTTTGACCCACCCTCTAGGGGGGTTAGGTAAAAAAGCTTG
>JANXSG010000047.1 GCA_025352825.1 Chthonomonadaceae bacterium
GTGAGCTGGCTCGGACACAGAAGCTGACGGAATGCCCAGGACATAACTGAAGCCGGGACGGCGGTGAAAAGCCATGCCATAACTGACGCCATAAGTGCGCCATTTCGCACCATTTTCTCCATCCGGGCAGTGCCATATTCCACTATAGTCGTGATCGGCCGGTTGAACCAGATCGGGATGGCCGTTTTTAACGTAGGGAAGAAGCTTTGAATCCCAAAGGTCAGCAGAAGTTTCTACATAACCAGGAATATAGCCTGGAAATGAGTCATCCGTCAGGAACGCAGCCATGTTCCATGGTGGTGTGGTCTCATCGTAGTCCTGCGAATACATTGCAAAGCCCAGACCCATCTGTTTCTCGTTGGAAACGCAGGTAATGGCTCTTGCTTTTTCTCTCGCCTGGGCAAATACTGGGAAAAGAATGGCTGCTAAAATTGCAATAATTGCTATGACGACGAGCAGTTCAATCAGTGTAAAAGCACTTTTCTTTCGCATTAATATCTCCTTGACTAATTTAATATAGATTGAATTAAACGACCCTAAGGTTCTTGAGCATCCTTTTTGGCCTGATCAGCAACGCTGCGTGCGCTGCCGCTTTTAGGTGCGGGGCTGCCGGCAGTAGTACTTCCTGCAGCTGTCGTTCCTGCTGCATTGCTGTTCGCTGCAGGTGCTTGACATCCGGCAGCACATAGGCAGAGCATCAAGACTGCCAATAATTTTGATACAATCGCCTTGATATGAGTCTGAATTTTTATCAAGTATGGCTATTCCTCCTTTCAGTTTTGTTCGCAACTAACCGCCACCCATCATTTTCTTGTGATTTGCTTTCTTAGCAACACCGCCATACGCATCGAACTCAGGTGGGGATATGGTATATGCTTCCGGCTTTGGCCCAAGCGCTTTAAATGCGAAAAAAGCCACAAGTATCACAAGAATTATTCCGGCTGATACAAGCAGCTTAGGGTCTACCTGTTTACTCATTTAAAAACAACACTCAATACAGTTATGTCACAATACAGCACCATAGAACTATCATTTCATGTTCTAGTGGATTCGCAAAGAATCTATTAGCAGCACATCCTGTCGCAAAGATGTACTACTCCATCAATTTGAGCTAAAGTCTGACGTCTAATATCGTCTACATTAAAAGTTTGTAGAACACATATTAAATCATTATAACACACTCGCCTACCGGTGTCAATGCTGTATTCTGCTAATATCTCTAACTGAAAACTTCACGCAATTCGTTGTTATAATTGAATACTCAACCTTAAATAAAATACCTGTATATCACGATTAAAGTTAGCGTAATTAACAAATACTGCGGTAATTGCTAATGATATTTCGGGCATTTTATTACACGTAGAACAGCGTCTTGAAAGATAATATTTTTTGGCACTTGACCAAACTATGTTGACTTGTGTTTTGGTGATATGCTAGTATATACTTAATATTGAGGTAATTGCAAAACTCAAAATTTGTACATATTTGATTACTGCTCTGCCTAACCCCCCGGTCCCCTTCCCTAACACAAACGATAAAGCTGTTTGTGTTAGGGAAGGGGGAGATTCAACGATAAAGATTCCCACTTCCCTCCGATGTACGAGGGAATCAGGGAAGGGGGTTAGGAGGGCGGGTCAAAAGTTTTTCTGAAATTTTCGATTGAAAAAAATCGCTCTACAATGCCCATACAAGCGACGAAGATTTTTTTGACGCTGATCTGCCATTGAAAAATAACGACTTTTAGCCCATTTACAGTCCGAAAGAGACTTTTGACCCACCCTCTTAGGGGGTTAGGCAAAAAATTGTATTTCCATCGGTTTTGCAATCACCTCTATTTATAGTCCTTTTAAGTGAGTCCGGAGAGGCTGACAAGGGGCCGCATACTAACGATTTCATCGTAATTGGATCATCTTTCTGGATCAGTCAGATTGATGTATACAGGATGAACATCAGGATTTGCGCCTCCGGCGACTCACTCTTTGAAGTCGTGTGAGGCGTTTTTGGTTTTTGGATCATTGTTTACAGGAGTTTGAGGTTGAGCAATTCCTCTGATACAAATTCACAATATTCAGCCACCAGCCAAGAAGTTCAGGTGATGGACGAAGATGATATTCGGCGTGCTCTGACTCGTATAGCCCATGAAATTCTTGAACGAAACCACGGTGCGAAGGATGTTGCTTTGGTTGGTATTCTCACCAGAGGCGCTCCGCTTGCTGAACGGCTTGCCCTTCAAATTCAGAAAATTGAAGGGGTGGAGGTTCCAGTAGGCAAGCTCGACATCGGCCTCTATCGTGATGACTATGCTGCCAATCCTGCAGGGCGTCCATCTCTGGTCGCAAGTGCAATTAATTTTGATGTTACAGCGAAAAATGTGGTTCTTGTGGACGAAGTGTTGTTCACAGGGCGTACGGTTCGAGCGGCTATTTCAGCACTTCTGGATTTAGGCCGACCTGCATCCATTCAGTTAGCAATTCTTCTGGATAGAGGACATAGAGAGTTACCAATACGCCCAGACTACGTGGGTAAAAATATTCCAACCGGACGCCATGAGCATGTGAACGTACATCTTCAGGAAACCGATGGTGAAGATATCGCCACGATTCGAAAGGAGAAGGTGTAAACTTTGCGCCATCTCATTTCACTGCGAGAGACTTCTGTTGCGGATATTCTGCACATTCTTGACACGGCAACATCGTTTAAAGAGATACTTGCACGACCGGTAAAAAAGGTTCCTACACTTCGCGGCAGGGCGATGATTACCCTGTTCTACGAAAACTCGACCCGCACACGC
The DNA here is from genome assembly GCA_025352825.1 of Chthonomonadaceae bacterium. Lineage (GTDB taxonomy): Bacteria > Armatimonadota > Chthonomonadetes > Chthonomonadales > Chthonomonadaceae > JANXSG01. The sequence goes on from JANXSG010000047.1 coordinate 2,792, forward strand.
ACTTCGTTTGAGATGGCCGCGAAAATTATGAGCGCCGAGGCGATCAATATTGCCGTAGCCCAGTCGAGTGTAGCAAAAGGTGAAAGCCTTAAAGATACGTTGCTCACACTGCAGTCACTCAAGGCAGACTGCATCGTGATCCGTCATCATGCTTCCGGAGCGGCTCAGTTTGCGGCGGATCATCTGGGCATCCCGATTATAAATGCTGGTGATGGCAGACATGAGCATCCCACGCAGGCTCTGCTAGACATGCTCACTATCAGGCAGCACAAAGGGGATATACGCGGTTTGACAGTTGCGATTGTAGGCGATATCCATCACAGCAGAGTTGCGAGATCGAATATTTGGGGGCTGACCAAGATGGGCGCAAACGTACATCTGATCGGTCCGCGCACGTTGTTACCAAATTCTGGAGAGCAGTTTCCTGTAAAAGTTTTTGATAACCTACAGCAAGGCCTTGAAGGCGCGGATGTCGTCAATGTACTGCGCTTGCAGACCGAGCGTATGGAGAAGGGGCTGCTGCCAAGTAATCGTGAGTACTCCAGGTTATTCGGCATCTCCGTGCGATCACTCAAATGGGCCAAGCCAGACGCACTCATCCTCCATCCCGGCCCGATGAACCGTGGTGTGGAGATATCGGCGGAGGTGGCTGATGGTGAGCATGGAATCCATAGCGCGATCGAAGAGCAGGTAACAAATGGGGTGGCTGTTCGTATGGCAGCGCTCTACCTGCTGATGGGAACTCAGGGCAGCCCGACACAAGAGGGGTAAGACCCGGCACTGAAGCACCCATCTGGTGGCCTGCGGCAACCGCCCTGCGAGCGGGGATGCAATGATAAGTAATACATTTAACCCATGCAGGGAGCCCTAGCGACCGGAGATGGGCTTTGCAAATCTAGACCGGTACTTTAGTGCCTCGTCATGGCATTCCAGCGCGGGATATCAACCCCGGTGAAATATAAGGAAACGTGCATGAAAATGCTTCTGTTCGGCGGAAGAGTGTTGGATCCGTCACAAAATATTGATCGGAACGCCGATCTTTTGATCGAGGATGGAGTCGTGTCTGCGATTCTAGATTCTGGCTCGTTTATAGGTGATGCGGAGCGAATCGATGTGAGCGGTAAAATAGTTACACCAGGTCTGCTTGATATTCACGTTCATCTGAGAGAGCCCGGTTTTGAGTACAAAGAGGACATCGAGAGTGGATCGAGAGCGGCTGCCGCAGGTGGATTCACCCGAGTCTGCTGTATGCCGAACACATATCCGGCAATCGATACCGCTGCAGTGGTTTTACAGATTATCAATCGGGCGAATGAGGTCGGGCTTTGCAGAGTGCATCCGATAGGAGCCGCAACTAGGGACATGCAGGGCGATCAGTTAACCGAAGTCGATGAACTGAAGTCTGCTGGTGCGGTCGCAATTTCGGACGATGCATTTCCACTTCAGAACGCCGATACAGTACTCCGAACCATGGAGTACTGCGCGATGCTAGGAATTCCGCTTCTTACGCATAACGAAGATAAACTCCTGACGGAAAAAGGCGCCATGAATGAAGGATATAATGCCACTGTGATGGGTATACCTGGTATGCCGCGTGTTGCTGAAGATATTGCGGTGGCCCGAAACATACTACTGGCACAGAAGACTGGCTGCCGACTCCATCTGCTGCACATTTCCACCGCTGGAACTGTGGAACTGCTTCGCCGAGCAAAAGCTGATGGAATTCCCGTGACAGGGGAAGCGTGCCCGCACCATTGGGTTTTGACGGATGCTGCCTGTGCAGGTTACAACACCGATGCCAAGATGAATCCGCCCCTGCGTACTCCAGAAGACTGTGAAGCCGTGAAACAGGGATTAAAGGATGGAACTATCGACTGTATCGTAACCGATCACGCACCTCATGCCGCTTACGAAAAAGAGGTTGAGTTCGATGCTGCGCCGTTCGGAATTCTTGGCTTGGAAACCTCTTTACCGCTGGTCTACACCACACTGGTAAAGCCAGGTATTCTAACACTATCACAAGCAATTGCGAAGATGACTGCCGAACCGGCGAGAGTTCTAGGACTTGCGGAAGGTATCGGCACACTAAAAGTCGGCGCACCTGCGGATGTGGCAGTCCTAGATTTGAAAAAAGAGTGGACGATAGATAGAAATGCGGTCCAGTCAAAATCGAAAAACACTCCATTCCATGGGATGAGAGTCCACGGTAAAGCAGAATTTACCATTGTTGGAGGACGGGTGATACGCATCAAATAGTAGAAACTAAATATCCATTTTGGTGAAATAGGGGATGGAATACATTTTATTTAGACAGGATTAACAGGATTTACAGGATTAATTTTATAAACTCAATATATGCTGAAATTGCGAATCCAGAACCAAAATTACACACGAATTACCGAGACATATTTCCATTCAGTATCGATTTCAATCATGTAAATCCTGTTAATCTTGTCTAAAATTATCTGGGAACCTTGTGATGGCAGATTATATTCGAAGAATACCCTTAATAAACTGATGACTAAAACAGTTCTAATTCTCCATAATGGAAACATCCTAACGATGGATGCAGTAAACCCGCGATCCCAGGCGATTGCAGTTGGGTTGGATGGGCGCATTCAGGCGGTCGGATCGAATGATGCGGTTCTGAATTTAGCGAACTCAGGCTGCAGGAAGGTCAATCTCGAAGGCCGAACTCTCATACCGGGTTTCTTCGACTGCCATATGCATATACAGTGGCTGGGGAACAATCTGGGACATGTCGATCTAAGCTCGCCGCCCGTTAAGAATAAAGAAGACATTCTTGAGCTGCTGAAACAGAGACTCGTAGCTGAGTCGGATTCAGCATGCCTGCAAGGCAATAGATATGATCAGAACAAGCTGCCAGGCGCACTGCATCTGACGCGCCTAGATCTGGATAAGGTTGCATCCCATATTCCGGTACGTGTAGACCATACATCCGGCCATGCATCGGTTGTGAATACACGAGCTCTGGAGCTGCTCGAAATTACTTCCCAGACTGAAAATCCGCCTGGTGGTGAGATCGGTCGTGACGCTTCCGGATTTCCTAATGGGCTTCTCCTCGAGACCGCTAGCTGGACCAATCTCGATAAGATTATCCCAGCGACGACTACCGAAGAAACTATAGGCGCTCTTGGCAGAGCGAACAGCTATCTTTTGGAGCGAGGTATCACGAGCGCCTCCGATGCCAATACATTTCCAGATGAATTGGACAGTTATGCACGCGCTGTTCATCGAAATGTGCTGCAGATCCGCACCAATTTGATGATCAACTGGGCGGCCGTTTTGGAACAGGCGGGAGAGAACGGCATTCCAACTCAGCAGGATTTACAGCCTGCAGGCAGTGCATCGAACTGGCATCGGCTACATGTCGGTCAGGCTAAAATCTTTTCAGACGGAGCTATCACCACGCGCACCTGCTGGAATCGTGAGAATTTTGAAGGTATGCCGGATAACTTTGGAATTCCGATGCACGCTCCGGAGGCTCTACGAGGACTTATTCTTTCGGCCCACAATGCTGGGTGGCAACTTGCCACACATGCGATTGGCGATAGGGCTATAGATGAGGTTCTTACCTGCTACGCTGAGGCTCAGCGACAAAATACACGGCATCGGCCCGGTCATCGAATTGAACACTGCATGCTGCTGGATGATGAGCTTATTTCGCGGATGCGGCGTCAGAATGTTTGGAGTATCGGACAGCCGGAGTTTATCTCGAAACTTGGGGATGCTTATGTAATGGCGCTGGGTGAAAAACGTGCAGATCGTCTCTCCCCATACCGCACTTTGGATATCAGAGGAGTGGCACAGGCATTCAGTTCGGACTGCCCCGTAGTTCCAGGATCGCCTATGGATGGAATCTATGCCAGTATGATGCGGAGCACTCCAACGGGTCGAGTTCTAAATGGTGCAGAAAGAATCGATGTGGAAACTGCTCTCTATGCGTACACGGCTGCTCCTGCTTATGCCACCAAAACGGAACGTGACCGAGGAAGTATCGAGATAGGGAAACTGGCTGATTTCACCATTTTGAATGGTGATCCCACTACTATGGCTACTGATGAGTGGGAGACCATAAAAGTGGAAGCTACGATTGTTAATGGAACCTGTCTGTACGGCGAACTGTTTTAAGTTATAGGAGTGTTATGAAAGCGATACTCGCTCTTGAAGATGGAACATACTTTGAAGGAGAATCTCTGGGAGCTCCTGGTCGGTCTTATGGAGAAGTGGTCTTCAATACCGGCATGACCGGATATCAGGAGATCTTGACCGATCCATCCTATGCGGGTCAGATGGTCGCTCTCACCTATCCCCTAATCGGAAACTATGGTATTAATCTGGACGATTTCGAATCACGACGTGTACAGGTCGAGGGGTTTATTGTACGTGAAGCTGCCGATATCCCCAGCAACTGGAGATCGAAACAGAGTCTGGATGGCTTTCTCAAAGAGAGAGGAATTGTAGGAATCAAAGGTGTGGATACGCGCGCGCTTACAAGATCGCTGCGTGTTCGTGGAGTGATGATGGGTGCGATCTCCACCGATGAGAGTAAGGAAGATATTCTGCTCAGAATCAAGAACTCGCCCAAATATGGTTCGGTGGATCTCAGCAAGCAAGTTACAACAGAAGCGACTTACTGCTGGCCGGCAGGCGTAGAGAGTATAAGTGATGCTGATATTGATAATAAGCCCAGCGAGGTAGAACCAAAATACCGCATCTCATTATTAGATTGCGGCGTGAAATACAACATTATACGTTCGTTGTCCAGACTGGGCTGCGAAGTGACAGTATTCCCATGTGATGCGACTCCGAAAGAGATGTTGAAAGAGAACCCGGACGGAATTATGCTTTCGCCTGGCCCGGGTGATCCTGCTAGTCTAACCTATGTTGTGGATACAGTTCGAGAGTTGATTGGCCGAAAACCAATTATGGGGGTGTGTCTGGGAAATCAGCTTCTCGGCTGCGCTTTCGGGAGCAGTACGTTCAAGCTGAAGTTTGGCCATAGAGGAAGCAATCATCCCGTGAAAGATCTGCGTTCAGGAAAAGTGTACATTACCTCTCAGAATCACGGATACTCGCTCGACCCCGATACCCTGAAAGACGGTATGGAAGTCGCCTATACTAATCTCAACGACGGAACAGTAGAGGGGCTTCGCCACCGCGAGCTTCCGATATTTTCCATACAGTACCATCCCGAAGCATCGCCTGGTCCTTCTGACAGCGCCTATTTCTTTAAAGAGTTCATAAATACTCTTCCAAAATGACAAGGATGCAATATGGGTTCCGAATATCAGCCAGAAATTCACCTCAGCCCCACCGCAAGCGATTCGCGGTTTGAGAGAGCAGCCGCACGTAATAAAAGAATGAAAAGGCTGCTGCCACTGCTTCTAATTTTAGCATTTCTGGTCTGTGGTTTTAATACGAGTTTTATCCCATCAGTATCCATGCTTCCTACTCTGAAAGTTGGAGATCATATCGTGGAGATGCGCGCCTGGCTTGCCTATCCCATGGGGAAAATGCCTGCAAGAGGCGATATCATTCTGTTCCATCTTCCTTCGACGCTGGACGATCAAAATGTTTCGGTGTCTGCGGATATTCAGCAGAGCGAAAACAGTTCAGAAGGTAAGCTAAAAACTCCTCTACAGAAACTTAGCGATCTCCGCAATGATATCTTGATAAAACGAGTCATTGGGCTACCTGGCGATAGTGTCCAGGTGCAGGATAACGAAGTCTTCATCAATGGCAAAAAGCTGCTGGAAAAGCATCAGATAGTTCCCGTCGATTATAGTGATGGTTCTGACCCAGGTTACAAATATGCAGTAAGGTCTCCGATTGTTGTTCCTGAAGGGGAACTCTTCGTACTGGGTGATAATAGGAACAATAGCGATGACGGCAGATTCTGGGGAACTTTTAAAAGAAGTGCAGTTGTTGGTAAATATCTTGGAGTGATCTATCATGAAAATGGCGATGGCCGCAATAGTCAGCGTGCAAAGAAAGAACATCAGTAGCGCCTTTTTAATATCTAGGAGTGTTGTTTAAGAATATGCCACGTGATCCGAATATAAAAAGAGTAATGGTAATTGGCTCAGGACCGATTATAATTGGCCAGGCTGCGGAGTTCGACTATGCAGGAGCCCAGGCATGCAGAGCCTTGCGTGAAGAGGGTGTCTACGTCATCCTCATCAACTCGAATCCGGCTACTATTATGACGGATACGGAAATGGCAGACCGTGTCTATATCGAACCGCTGAACGTAGAGTTTGCGGAACGCGTTATTGCTAAGGAACGACCGGACGGTCTTCTGGCGACCCTGGGTGGGCAGACAGGATTGAATCTCGCGACACTGTTGGCCGAAGCTGGAATTCTGGAAAAGTATAACGTGCGACTTCTCGGAACTCCGCTGGCTTCAATAAGGCAGGCCGAGGATCGAGAAGAGTTTCGGACTCTCATGCGCGAACTCGGCGAACCAGTACCCGAATCGTGGATAGTTACAGATGAATCGGATATTCAGCCCGCAATCGACTCGAATATCTGGCCACTTATCGTGCGCCCTGCATATACGCTAGGCGGTACAGGCGGTGGGATCGCACTTAATGAGAAACAACTCAGGGAGATAACCAAACGAGGTCTTGCCCTCTCCATGCGGCACCAAGTGATGATCGAGCGCTACTTAATGGGATGGAAAGAGGTGGAGTACGAGGTGATGCGTGATGCGAACGATACCGCCATCACAGTCTGTAATATGGAGAACTTTGATCCGATGGGAGTGCATACTGGCGACAGCATTGTTGTTGCGCCGTCTCAAACCCTATCCGACAAAGAGTATCAGATGCTGCGCACCGCCTCTCTCAAGATTATAAGGGCTTTAGGAATCGAAGGTGGCTGTAACGTCCAGCTTGCACTCTCTCCTTTCTCGTTTGATTATTATGTTATTGAGGTAAATCCTCGCGTTTCCAGATCTTCCGCGCTGGCTTCCAAAGCAACAGGTTATCCGATCGCGCGTGTATCCGCCAAAATTGCGACCGGCCTTCACCTTGATGAGATTGAAAACGCCGTCACGAAGAAAACACTCTCCTGCTTCGAACCTGCGCTGGACTACTGCGTCGTTAAATTTCCGCGCTGGCCGTTCGATAAATTCCGCTCCGCAGACCGCACGATCAGTACTCAGATGAAAGCAACCGGCGAGGTGATGGCGATTGACCGTTCATTCGAATCGGCGTTCATGAAAGCTATTCGTTCCTGCGAAATCGGCATATATGGACTCTCGAATAAATCGACACAGCAGCTCAGCGATATTCAACTTGAAGAGGCGATACGTGTTCCTAATGATGAGCGTGTTTGGGCGATCACTGAAGCGTTTCGAAGAGGTATGATGATTGAAGAGGTATATGCTCTCTCGTACATCGACCGCTGGTTTCTGCGCAAGCTCCAGGGGCTTGTCGGTCTGGAGACGCGTCTAAAACTAAATGGAACCGCAATTTCCCGAATGATTGAAAGTGGTGATCAGCATATTATTCTGGAAATTCCATCAAATCGTGAAGATTTTGAAAAAACAGATAATGCCGAGAAGAGCCAAAATGGACTATCGCAGCATCATCTTGCAATTCGACTAATTCGCGAAGCGAAAAGGGTTGGTTTTGCTGACAGAACGGTTGCAGAATTTGCGGGAGTTCCAGAAATGAAGTTTCGTACACTTCGTAAATCCCTTGGGATTGTTCCCACGTATAAGATGGTAGATACCTGCGCTGCAGAGTTCGAAGCTGCAACACCCTATTTCTACTCCTGCTACGATTCTGAAAACGAGTTTTGAAGAAACCGCAGAGTTGAAACCAATTTGAGGGGATCATCAGAATGCGGGTTGGCATGAAGGATATTGATTTACGGATTGCAGACGCTTTAAAAGAACGCCTGCTAACAAATCCACGTGAGTTCCTTAAAGACCACATCTACTGGGGGGGCATGAGTAGATTTCAGGTGAAAGGGCTGGATTTTGCGCACGGTTTGGCTGGCCTAGGAATAAAAAGAAAGCGAGAGCCAAATCGCGACGAATTGGCTGCTTTCCGAAACCGAAAACTTCGGCAGGATCGTCAGATTATTTGGGGACTGGGTTCCGCATTGATTCCCGTTGCTGCAGGAGCAATAAGCGCTTCAGCAGCAACTCATTTAGGAATGGATAACGCCTCTTTTGTAGTTGGGTTAGGGGCGTGGTGCGCAACATTTTTTCCTGGGCTGTATTTTGCGAGAAACGCTGGTAGTGATCATCAGTTCAAAAGATATATTTCTCCTGAAGAGCTGAGGGCCGCAACACCGCTGCTTCAGCTTTCTCGATCTGAGCGAATCTACTGCGATATTCTAATTCTGCTCGCAAGTATGGATATTGATGCATCCTCTGAAAGTAATGTACGAGAAACTCTTCGGCAGCTCAACGATCTGCTTTCTAGCAGCCGCATATTACAAAGCCGTCGCCACAGTCTACTTTCAGTTCAGAGCGCGCATCAAGTGGAAGAGCTTGAGAGTGAAGCCGAGAAGCTGCGACAGCAAGAGTTGGTGAGCACAGATCCCTCCGCAAAGATATCGCTGCACCAGAGTTTGGAAATGTGCCTTACACGGCTTGAGAATGCCCGTTACTTTCGATCTGGGATTGATCGTATAGTGATGCAGGAGGAGGCGCTGCTTCAGACACTGGCATCAGCACTTTCGGCGCTGGCGCGAATGCAGCTTACTCCGGAGACACAGAGTGCGGAAGTTGCAGAACACATCAGTGACACAATTGCGGAAATGAACCGACAGACCTATTCTGTGGAACAGGCTGTCGAAGAGGTTATCCAACTTCGTGGTGAATAGATCTATACCTTACCCCCTGCCCCTTCCCTGATACCCTCGTTCCTCGGAGGGAAGGGGAGACATATGACAAAGTCTCCCCTTGTCCTGTTTCTGGGAGAGGGGGTCGGAGGGCGAGGGCCGATATAAGAATGGAGAGATTTGTTGAGTCAATCTAAGGGTAAGGTAGTTGTAATTGGGTCAGGGCCGATTCGCATCGGGCAGGGTATCGAATTCGACTACTGCTCTGTTCACTGTGTCTGGGCATTGCGCGCAGCCGGATACGAAGCCATCATTGTTAATAATAATCCTGAAACAGTATCGACTGATTTCGACACTTCAAACCGTCTCTATTTTGAACCGCTGACTGTGGAAGATGTTTTTAATATCTTAGATAGAGAGAATCCTGATGGAGTGATTGTTCAGTTTGGCGGCCAGACAGCCATCAATCTCGCTAAACCTCTCAATGAAGCTGGATATACGATCCTGGGAAGCTCCTGTGAATCTATCGATCTAGCGGAAGACCGTGATCGATTTGAGAAGATGTTAACAGAATTAGGTATCCCAAAACCTGCCGGACGCGCTGTTGTAACGGCCAAGCAGGCATTGGTGGTTGCTGAAGAGATAAAATATCCTGTTCTTGTAAGGCCGTCGTACGTACTCGGCGGTCGCGCTATGGAGATCGTCTATACAAGAGAGGATCTTGAGAGATACATGGACTACGCCGTCGATGTATCGCCTAAATCACCGATTCTTATCGATAAGTACATTCTAGGAAAAGAGGCGGAGGTAGACGTCATTAGTGACGGTGTCGATTGTCTGCTGCCCGGTATCATGGAGCATATCGAACGGGCCGGAGTGCACTCCGGCGACAGTATGGCGGTCTATCCCCCGCAAACACTCTCTCAAAAAGCCATCGATGAAATTGTCCATACGGCAACACAAGTGGCGATTAGACTGGAAGTTCGTGGATTGATGAATATTCAGTATGTGGTCGACACAGCTACAGATACTGCTCAGGTGCTGGAAGTTAATCCCCGCGCTTCACGAACCGTGCCCTATCTCAGCAAGATTACCGGAATACCGATGGTTCAGGTCGCCACGAATATTATGTTGGGGCAGAGCTTAAAAGATCAGGGATTTAGCTCTGGGCTTTATCCCACGCCGGGCAGTATCAGCGTCAAAGCTCCGGTGTTTTCGTTTATGAAACTGAATCAGGTGGATATTGGTCTGGGGCCGGAGATGAAGAGCACCGGCGAGATCATGGGAATGGATACGAACTATCCGCGTGCTCTTTACAAGGCGATGATCGCTTCCGGAATTGATGTTCCCAGTGGCGGAAGTCTGCTGGCAACGATCGCGGATGCCGATAAAGCAGAAGCAGTTGAGATCATTCGAGAGTTTTCGCATATCGGATTCACAATCTATGCTACCGAAGGGACTGCTCGCTATCTTAGAACACATGGTGTGACAGCTGAATCAGTGAAAAAAATCAATCAAGGCGAAGGAAACATCGTAGACCTGATACGCAGCAAGAAGATCGATCTCATCATAAATACACTCTCTACGAACAAACGCATCGAGCGAGAAGGAAGCCTTATCCGTCGTGCTGCTGTCGAGGTAAACGTACCCTGCCTAACCAGTCTTGACACTGCCCGAGCATTGCTGACGGCGCTTTCCGCAAAACAAGAAGGCACTGAGTTTGCCCTTGCTACAGTGGATGAGTATTTGAACTACCAGCCTATCTGACGTGGTACTTTAGTGCCGCGTCAAATCGAAGTCGGAGTAATTTGTGAAAACAATTCTGCCTAACCCCCTGTCCTCCTTCCCTGATTCCCTCGTGCCTAGGAAGGAAGGGGGAATATTGATCGTCGATTCTCCCCCTTCCTTAGCGAAAACCGCTTTATCGTTTGAGAGTCCAGGGAAGGGGGTAGGGGGGTTAGGCAGCATATTCATTCTCACACTTCTATTTGGGGTGAGCACTCCGGCATTCGCCAGGCCGGAGTATGCTGCAAAGGAACAGAAAGCCTGCCAGTACTGCCATACAAGCCTCAGCCCGGGATTTCAAGACCCGGCGACCGGCAAACGAGAAACCACATTTCGTAATGGGCGTGGCATCTACTTCGGAGATCACAATCACAGTTTCGCTGGGTATCAAGAGGTGATTGTGATGGGTAAACAGTCGCCTCCTATCTTTCACTACACATGGAAATACGTGTTCACTGATCTGCCAAGGCGTGCTGCTGTTGCTGATGTGATAGGCTCAGGCAAACCTCAGTTAATCTCCTTGAATGAGCAGGCAGGAAAACCCGGTCAAAGCACTCTGAATATAAAAAAATGGAATGGTAAAGATTTTGAGTTGGTTTTCAGTAAAGTGCTGAACGCTGGTTCCGACAAAGTAGCGGTCGGAAAGTTTGCAGGCAAAGAACATCCTGCGGTAATTGTTACTCCAGATGCTTTGTGGCATTGGAATGGTTCTACTCTCGTCCGAAAGCCGACTGCGAAAGTACTGAATATTATCGGCAGTACTCACCTTAGAACTGGCGAGGAGAGAGTACTATTGCTCGAAGGCAATGCAATTAAGGCATACCGAATAGCGCTGGATACAGAAACGAACTGGCTGGTTGACGGAATTCCATCCCCGCCTTCTGATCAGGTAGCATGGGGAGATATGCATGCGAAACCCGAAGAGTTAGCGGGAATGGGTATGCCGCCTCCGCTCTCAACAGGCGGTCTTATCGGACTTTGGGATGCCAGAAAATTTGGTAAGCTCTTTATCTACGATGCCTTCACGGACAATGATCTCGATCTCAAAATTAATCCGAAAGACCCCAATCATCCAGACTTTGTACTCACCTCAAGAAGCTGCTATGTCCACTTCCGGGATCCTAAAGACCAAACATATAAAGTTCTTTGGACAACGCCAAGAATGCGCGGAATCGTCTACGATATCGGCCTAGAGAATCCCACAGGTGACAGCGCTGCAGGGTTAATGATTCTTATCAGCGAATCAAAAGATGGAAAAGGGCGAACCCTCTACTTCTTTGCGCTGGATTGATCGACTGTTTCAAGATCAGCATCGATTGCTTTATGGACTGGAATCTGGCCTCCAAGTGTAGCAGCAATCGCCTGAACCAGAGGGTTCGCAGCTATCTGTTCTGCCGTTATACCACTTTCACCACTCTTAACCGCTTTGTTCTTCTCTACTGCGCTTTTCGCCATTTCTAGAAACGGGGATATAAGATCTATTGGGATAGGCAGGATAGTCATGCTGCTGCGTTCCGATGCGATCTCCCGCATAGACTGAAGATAGCGGAGCTGCAGGGCGATTGGCTCTGCACTCATCACCGCTGCCGCCTGTGTTAGACGCTCTGCTGCCTGGAACTCGCCTTCCGCATTAATCACCTTCGCGCGTTTTTCACGCTCCGCTTCTGCCTGAGCCGCCATGGCGCGCTTCATGGTCTCTGGCAGCGATACATCTCTAATCTCGACGGCGTTGACCTTTACTCCATACGGTTCTGTTTGAGAGTCGATGACTGTCTGGAGATGATTGTTGATTCTTTCCCGCTGAGAAAGCAGTTCATCCAGTTCGGCCTGCCCGATCGTGCTTCTGAGAGTGGTTTGGGCGATGAGAGATGTTGTGCGGACATAGTTTTCGATTGTGAGAATCGCCGCCCTAGGATCACTCACGCTGAAAAGAACTATGGCGTCGACTGCGACCGGCACATTGTCCCGAGTCATCATCTCTTGCCTGGGTACGTCGAGTGTGATTATTCGGGTGTCCACGCGGTAGGCTCGGTCGATGAATGGTAAAAGCAGTATAGGACCAGGTCCTGACATTCTTTCATATTTACCCAGCCGAAGCACCACTGCCCGTTCCCAGTTTGAAAGAATTTTAACTGTGGATGAAAGCAGTATAAGTGCCACGGCAATCATACTTATAAGTACTAATGGCAGCATAGATTTCTCCGATCATTGATATGAAAGCATTAGCATTTCTGGTTATGTTGAATAAGTAATAGACGCAAAATCTTTTCGCCTAACCCCCTGACAGCCATCATCCCCCTAGCCCCCTTCACCAAAAACAGGAGAAGGGGGAATATTTATCGTTCAGACTCCCCCTTCCCTTACACAAACAGCTTTATCGTTTGTGTGTGCAGGGAAGGGGGCCGGGAGGTTAGGTGAAAAGATTTTTGCGGCTAATGTCGTGTATTGGTATTCCGTAGGCGGAATCTATTACTCTTCCCCACTTAGGAGTTTGCGTCGCATCCGCCGATATCCTTCCGCCAGTAAATCGGACATATTGCGAACATCCTCTGCATTATACGTGAGAAGTGTTTCAAGCGCTCGTTTGCGTCCACGCTGATACTCGTTCCACAAACGTACTGCATCCATTCCAGATAAGCCGGTTGTAGCTCCAGAGCGTCCAATCCCCATATGATGCTCTATGCTCTTTAGGCCTCCACGCATCCCGAGGCGTCTGAGTAAATAACAGAGATCGACATGCATCTGGTTCATTCTCAAATCAGGGAACACCCGTCGTAAGAATGGCAGATCAAAGCCTGTACCAAAGAATGTGACCAGCATTGCCGTTTCATCTAGCGATTGAGGAAACTCATGTAGATTTACTCCTTTAATGAACTGCTTCATTATTCGTCCGTCAAAGACTCCTATAACCGTAAGATCGTCCGCTTCCATGCCGCCGTTCGTTTCGATATCGACGAAAGCCAATCGATGTCCGAAGGAGGGAATAGCACGCCAGTGTTCACTGGCAGGCAGTTTCTGAGCAAACCACTCAAAATCTTCGTCTTCTAGGCGATTTACAGACTCTTCCAGAGTGGGACGAAGATGCGCTCGCTGGGCGGATGTGAGAGGCCAAGCTTCATCAGGTGAGGATAGATATGATTCCCAGCTATTTGCACCGCAATCCCAGAGCCTTCGCTCCGTAGTGCGAGCAACTCCTGGAGCATGTAAAAAAGTCGATTCGAGTAGTGAAGATGCGTTTTCCAACTCTCCTCCGTAAACTGCATGACTATGACTGAATGTAGATTTACTCTCATCCTTGTGTATAGGGTAAAATACGGGTTATTAGGTGCTGACTCCTTTGTGAATTCGACACCCGACACGTAGATATTCGTGATAAGTTTGGAATATCTCAGCATTGCTGAGTAACAATAGTGAAAGATTTTGAGTTAGAAGGGGAAAAAGTATGAAAGTTCGATGTTGTGCAAAAATCTCGGCAGCAATTATATGTGGGCTTGCTGCACTTTTTTTATTAGGATCTGCTCGATCTGCTCATGCAGGAGTGGCGATGAGCATGAATATCGATGATTATGTCGCGAATAAACTTGAAGACTTTACATGCATTATGCACGTGAATCAGCACGACGATAGAGCAGGGGAAAAAATTAATAAAGACTTCGGTTTGATCTATAAAATTAAGGGTGACATTAGCCTGAGATATAAAGATGAAAACAAACTCAGAATTGACGGGCGTATCGGAGCATCGAAAGCAGTTTTTATTGTAAATGGAACGAAACAGTATGTTCAGCTGTCTGTAGGATTCAGGCATGTCGACGATTTAGGCAGTTCCCCTGGCAAACGCAAAACTCTGCTGGATATGGGGATGATCTCTTCTGGTTACCTTGCCTACACAGAGGCGAAATATCTGCGGTCAGCGCCTGTGGACGGTGTAATGTGTGCTGTGTTTCGAATCAGCTATCGAAATAAGCAGCTGGATACCTCGCACCGGTTCGTCTGGATCGATCCTAAAACAAAGATCACAATGAAGCGTGAAGAGTACAGCCAGGAAGGTAAGCTGAACGCGACTTTCTTGTATCGAAAGCCCGTCGAGGTAGCCAATGGCGTCTGGTTTCCTTCTGTAATCGACGTGCTGAATAACGAAAATCAGAAGGCGGGGCAGACAGCCTATCGTAACGTTAAAATAAATCTAGGGCTTTCCGATGATGAGTTCAAATTATAACTGGGAGTTCCTGCTTAAGAGGGGCTATGAAAGCAATGCAAAATATTCTTCCGCACATTGCCGGGCACTGAAGAACCCGTCTGGAAGGCCTGCGGCCAACCGCTCTGCGAGCGGGATACGCGTCTGAAAGACGCCTGTTTTTTATGCCGGGAGTTTTCAACTCCCGGAAATAGTCAGATGTAGAATTGCTTTTACAACACTTCGAGGGCATGGCATCACAATTTAAAGGGAGTTAAATTTATGGCTAAGCTGGGCAGAGCCAAGGGCTTCTGGGACATACTCAAGAAAATATCGGTCGCGGAAATAGCTCAGGAAGCCTCACGGCCAATCTCTATTGCTTTGGTAGGCGATCCTGCTGTTCGGGAATCTATCAAACGCCAGTTAACCATTCCTTCCGGTGATCAGTCATTAGTTCCTGATACGTCGATCAAGCTGATTGATGGTGCCTCTATTCGCGGTTTCGACAGCGCCAATGTTGAGACTGGTTTCCCAGCACATCCCGATGTTTTTGACATTGTGATAGATATTGGTGGCGGGAGAGAACTCGCGCCAGAGACCACTGTTATCTACAGTATTTCCGAATTGGGTGGGTGGAATGCTGCGCTGGAACGAATCTTAGATGACAAACCGCAGCTCATGCTTCCGCTAGCGCGGCAGTTTCCAGCATTTCGAACAATCGCCGCCCAGAGGATCATTGCGGAGACGGCGAACGCCAATGCGCAGTTCGCTCTGCTTACGGGAGTAACCGAAGCCTTCCCCCTTACCAGTTGGCTGCTCCCTGTCAACAGTTTCAGCGATATTGTGGTACTCACAAAAAATCAGAGTATGATGGTGCTACGCCTGGCTGCAATCTATGGTAAAAAGGTCGATGTTCAGAGTAGGATCAAGGAGTTAGCTCCTATACTCGGGAATGCTTTTGGCTGGAGAGCCATAGCACGTGAGCTGATGGGAGTAGTTCCTGTCGTCGGATTTCTGGTACGCGCAATGATCGCCTATGCGGGCACCGTGACAGTAGGTCGTACTGCTCAGTTCTACTATGAGACCGGAGAGCTGATGAGTGCAGCTCAGGTGAGGCGTCTTTATCAAGATGCCTATGCAAATTCCAAAACCAAAGTGCGTGCGCTGGCAGACGGCTTGAAGAAACGAAAAGCGAAAACTACTACGAAGCGCATAGCAAGTGACTCTGATACAATAACTGCGCTAGTCCCCAAACCATTGAAAGATACTGAAGTCATAGAAAAGTAAAAAAATGATTTATCATTTAAATAACAACATACGTTTTGCATTTACTTAATTTCATAGCATATTCCAGATACGGAGGGTATCATGCCCCACTCACGATATAGCAGTGAAGAGATAGCTAGACGCGGTGAACAATTGTACGAGAATAAGATCCGTAAACAAGTCGAGTTGGAAGAAAACATGGGTAAAGTTATTTCAATAGATATCGAAACTGGTGACTATGAGATCGATGATGACCCATTAAGTGCGGGCCGTCGGCTTCAAGCCAAACATGCTGGTGCAGCGCTCTATGGTAAACGAATCGGTTACAACGCAGTGTATTCACTCGGTGGGTCACGAAAATACCGATGTACCAGCCCTCAATTAGTTTTCCGCGAACAAGGTATAGATTTCGACAAAGTGATTGTAGAACTGCAATTATGAATACATGAACCAATGTTATTTTGATGATAGTATTCCCTAATCATTCGGAGCGAATACTAGTACCCTCTATTTTGAATCCGATTTCCAGAGTCTCATAACTCGCGGGCGGAGTATTGCTGTCCATTCTTTATATCCATCCGTATTGAGATGTAGTCCATCTGTTCTTAAGATTTCTGGTTTAGGTTTACCTTCAGCGCTAAGCAGTTTAGAATGAGAATCGATGTAGTTAAGTTTTAAAGTTTTAGAATTGGTATGTCGGACATAGTTCCGAATCAATCTATTCGCCTCGAGAACTTTATCTTCCTCGCTCCAACGTGCCACACTGGGATTGATAGAGATATAAACTAGCCTGGTGTCAGGAAGCTCCGCATGCACTCTTTCAACAAAAGCCTGATAGTCTTTTAAAACCTGATCTGGTGATTTGCCTGCGTTAATATCATTACCACCGGCATACATAACTATCATTTTGGGTTTGTATGGAAAAACGATTCGATCGGAATAGTGGACACTATCAGAAATTTCCGAACCGCCAAATCCTCGATTGACAACCGGTAGATCGGGGAGATCCTTTGCCAGCGTCGACCAGAGCCGAATGCTCGAACTTCCAATAAATAACACACTGCCGGGGGCAGGTTGACTCTTCTTGTCTTCTGCTTCAAAAGCGGCAATCTCATCGGCGAATGGCTCTGCTGCAAAATGGTATGTAAGCGTCAGAGAGGTCGGCTTAAACGACGATTGCCCCCAGCTGGGCAGCGCCAGTGCAGTTAGAAGCAGACCGATCCAAATCACGTTTTTCATGTACTCTCCCCGGCATTATTTCAAATGATAAATTTTACTTTGAGCCTTCCAACTCAAGTAAGCGTTCTGCCTCGATTGCAGCCATACAGCCAGATCCAGCGGCTGTGATAGCCTGCCGGTATTCGTGATCCTGAACGTCACCAGCAGCGAAGACGCCTTCGATATTTGTACGAACGTTGTGATGGGTTTTAATATATCCGTTTTCGTCCAGATCGATCTGGCCGATGAATAGATCGGTAGTGGGTTTATGCCCAATAGCTACAAACACGCCTTCCACCGCAAGTTCAGATTGCTTATCCGTCTTCAGATTCCGAAGTGATACGCCCGATAGTTTCTTTAGTGCGGGATCGTGAATACGCTCTATTACCGTGTCGGTGATAAATTCGATTTTCGGATTCTTGTAGGCACGGTCAAGCATAATTTTAGAAGCTCGGAAACTATCGCGCCGATGAATAAGATGAACCTTACTGGCGTGATTAGTGAGGTAAGTAGCCTCCTCCATGGCAGTATCGCCGCCGCCGACTACTGCGATCTCTTTCCCTTTGAAGAAAAACCCGTCACAGGTTGCGCACGCCGAAATTCCAGCGCCGCCAAGGCCGCCTTCCCACACCGGCCTCTCTTCTGGCAGACCCAGCCATTTAGCGGACGCGCCCGTTGCAATGATGACAGACTGGGCTTCATAAAGAAAATCCTCCACCCAGACTCTAAATGGCCTCTGAGAAAAATCGACTTTTGTAACCATCTCTTCCTCGATGATTGTGCCAAATCGGAGAGTCTGGTTCCGCATCACCTGCATCAATTCGGGTCCCTGGATTCCATGTTCGAATCCGGGATAGTTCTCAACCTCCGTGGTGATCATCAACTGACCGCCCGCTCCAAGCTGCTCCTGACCTCTTCCAACACCACCGTCAATCATGAGAGGAGCAAGATTTGCCCGTGCGGCGTAAATTGCTGCCGTATAACCCGCCGGCCCGGAACCAATGATAATCACTTTATGTACCATGTTGAGAGTGAGAACCTTTCAAATTCAATATAAAATGGAGAGTATCAGGGCGGAAATATGCCTGAATAGTAGTCCGTTTGCACATGCATTATAGCCGTGGCAACTGCGCTAAGTCAATAGGCTGGAAGTGCCTCATTCGTTTTCTCCGGAGCTATCAGGTATTCTAATTTAGTATACGTAATTTTACAATCTGGAGTGTCATTACAATGAATCCTCAAGAGACGATCCGCGATCTAGCAGCACATGTCAAATCAGCGGTCTTTCCACATTTAGGTACTTGGCGGGCTAGGCGAGTAACTGGGATTGCATCCAGTGGGGATGCTACCTTCGATATCGATGATATCGCGGAAAGCGCAGTGGAATCCTTTTTGATTGAGCGCGAGATAAATGTGGCGTACTACTCGGAAGACAGGGGATTAGTGCATCCATTTCCTGGAAAGACGCCGGAAGGGATACTTATTATCGATCCGATAGATGGCACACGGGGAGCCATTGCCGGATTTGAAGCGTGCGTGGTTTCTGTTGCCTGGACCGAGTATAAACCAGAACCTACACTCGGTGATGTTCTCTATGGGGCGATTACGGAAATAAAAGGCAATCTATCCTTTTCTGCAGAACGCGGAAAAGGAGTACAGATTGTGAACGTTGATGGCAGCTTGATATCTCCCCAGCTTTCCACGAATACAGATTTAACTGCCATGGCCTGGTGCATGGAGTGTGTAGGAGCGCCTATGGAACTGTTGCTATCTGCAATAAAAGACGTTGCAAACCCAACTACAGTACGAGGTGGATTCTTTATTCTGAACAGCAGCGCTTTTGAACTGACACGGCTTATTACGGGTCAGCTTTCGGGGGTGGTGGATGTTCGAAATCGGCTTCTCAAAGACTGCCCAGTAACTCGGCCTCTCTTTGAACAATACGGGGGCGGACGTCTGCTCAGCCTGTACGGGTATGATGTGGCAGGCGCAGCGCTGATAGCTCAGGAAGCTGGGTGTATTCTGACCGACGCGTGGGGGAGAGATTTATCGGAGTGGAAACTGCTGGATACGACCGAACATAACTTTGGTTCGATGCTTGCATCTTCCAACTCAGCGCTCCACGGGAAACTGCTGGAAGGGGTAAATAGTGGATTTGCAGAGTTTTCAAAGCGCAGTTATTAAACATTATAATTTACCTTATTTTCCTTCCAGAAATTATAGACAATAATATATTGAAGTTCACTCTGCCTTAACACAAATTTAACATTATACTCATTGACATTGTAAAAATTCCTGGTTATAATGACTGTGTTGGAAAAATTCTAGTTCGTAAGTCAGAATAATATACTCTGGTTTCGTATTAGCATTTTCAACTTCTGGTCACTGTTCTTTTGTTTTATGAAAGATAGGTATCAACCATGGATTCTCTCTCTCTCTCTGCATAAGTTTCACAAAGTGATAGCTGGAATCATCTATCATTCTGGAACACTTTTCAAAAACACCCTATTTATTTCACTCATTAAGAAAACACTTCCAGTGGCATTCATTCTGCTCAGTTTCTTTGGTACATCTGCCCAGGCGATTACGGTAACATCGATCACCTTGAATCCAAATGTAGTATACTCCGGTGCATACACCACGGCCACTATCACTCTCAGTGGTGCGTATCCCGCTGGCTCTGGAGCCTTCTATCTATCCTCAAGCAACACTGCAATCGCGGCCACACCTTCATCCATAGGTGGATTTGCTGGAGATACTCAAGAGACATTTATTGTAGATGTACCGCTGCTTACTGGGGAAAATACACAAACCGTATATATCACGGTAACTTATGCTGGAGTTCCAACATCTGCCCAGCTTACGGTTGTCCCTTATTCCGGCGAGACATTGATCAGCCCAACTGCGGATTCTTATGTACAGGCTGGATCATCTCACGCCGCCAACTTCGGAACCAGTACAAATCTTGTAGTCAAAACAGCTTCTACCCCGCCACTTCGGATACACGGGTTACCTACCTCAAATTCGATTTCACAACTATTACGGTTGCACCCGCCAAAGCGCTCCTGAAACTCTCCTATTTAAGTGCCCCATTGCAGGCGGATAGATATCTGGCGATTAATTTCTGTTCACTGCCTGACTCACCAGCCTGGACAGAAACAGCCATCACCTGGGATAACGCACCTAATCTCAACCAGACTAACACTACTGATTCGGGTGGAACTCTGATCAGTACGACAAATGTATTATTACAGCAAGGAATTACCGCCATAGATGTTACAGGATTTGTACAATCACATCTTGGTCAGGCAGGCACGATTCAAATTTTAGCGAATGCGGTATCAACCGATGCTAACGGAGTCGTATTCTCCAGTAGAGTCCGTTGTTGGTATACAGCCTTCGCTTACTGTGATGCCAGTTCTGCCTCCCATGTATTTAAGTAATCTTACTCTCAACCCGAAAAGTGTTATAGGAGGCAGCGGTGGCGCTTCCACTGGAACATGCACCCTAAGCGCTTCTTCGTTGAATGCAATAACCGTTAACTTGAAAAGTAACACGACAGGAATATCTGTTCCAACGACTATACAAGTCCCGGCTGGTGCAACTTCAGCAAACTTCCACATTTCTACATCCTCCGTGGCTAATCCCATTTTAGCAACAATCAGTGCGTCTTCCAATGGATGGACACAAGCTGCCTTACTATCTGTTCTTCCAGTAGGATATTCATTTACGGTACAAAGTTTTGGAGTGGGAAGTGGTAATGGATGTACATTGCTTTCCTGGATAGATCTAGCCGATGGCTCGGTGCAGGGTTATCATATTTACCGTATGAACAATGGCACCGCTGTTCGGTTAACAGCAGTACCGCAACATGCGCCTTTGTACGCGGATACGGGGCTAACGAACGGAACTACTTATAAATATCAGGTCTCAGTAGTAAATAACCTGGGGCAAGAAGTTTCATTCTCCAACTTGGTTAGTGCAACACCATCAGGAACAATACCCTCGCTTAGCTGGTTCAATCCGCCATCAACAGCCACCGATTCAGTATATCTATCTGCTTCGATATCATCTGGTAAGGCTATCGGAACTTTTCTCATGTTAGATGGAAATATCTCGAATGGCGCTGGCGATGGCAACGCGAATAATGGCGATAATAATCGAATCCTAACAGATTTGGATACAACCAATCTATCCAATGGAGTACATGTCATCCAACTAGTGGGCTACATTGGTAACGATATATGTGCTTCGCTACCAATTCAAATACAAGTTATTAATGATTTTAGCAATTTTGTGTGCGATGAAATGTTCGAACAACCTTTAGGTGAAATAACCAACATTACATCCGTTTTGCCCAGTGGAACAACTCATTGGACGGCGCAAATACTCGATAATAATAATATCGTTGTGCGGTCATGGCAGGCCTCAACCTCGATAGCAAAATTAGCATGGGACGGAACCGACCGAACAGGTGTAGTTGTAGTAGAAGATGATTACTCGGTTCAACTGACAGCAGTTGATTCACAAGGCGGGCAAAAAATAAAGAAAAAACATGTTGATTTGATAAAAGGTTCCCCGAATGCTCTCGTGCTTTATGAGGAAGCATCTTCAAACCATAACGATGATATTGCGTTAATAAATACAATTAAAGCTCAATTAAAGCGTATGCAATTAACAAATCCTGGCTTTACATTTAAAGTATTACCACTGATAGCAACCGCGCCTAAAGTTGATCGTCTTAAAATCAGGAAATGGATGGGTTCCACAGTAACTGATTTTTATCTTTTTGGGCATGGATCGGCGGGCGGACAAGGATTACCGCCGGTAGCTTATTATGGGGGCGCGATGTTTTGGGGTGGTTCATTCCCAGTAACTTCACAAATATATCAGGATTCTTTAAAAGCACCAGAATTGCACCTCATAGTCCCTATAATTACAGCCGGGCGTCAATACAATTTTGCGATGATAGACGCATGCGGTGGAGCAGGGGATGATGGTAATGGCAATCCTGCAAATCCAGCAGACCAAAGTTGGGCAAATGCTTTCAATATTGGTTCGAATATCAACTTTGCCAGTGCATTTTTTGGTTGGGATGGTAAAGCTGATACGAATACATTCCCGGATGGAACTTCATCAAATTGGTTGATGTGGCGTCAACAATTTTGGATTGCACTAGCAATTGACATGGATGTTTATCGGGCGGCTCAATATGCCACTAGCAATACCACTTCACGTGTTTGGGAGATCAACCCTTGGGATGGCCCTTCCAATTATGCAAATTATCGTGCACAACTATTTGGAGATATTACGACAACTTTACCTTGATGATATGGACGCTCAGGAGAATTAATTAACCTCTTGAGCGTCTTTTTAAATATAATACTTGAACGGGAGGAGTCAACATTAGAATCAATCGATCATATATCATTTTAGGGTTGGCATTGGGAATAAGTAGTGGTTTGTGGAAGTTCTCATTTGCTGATCAAGCCAATAATCGTCCGGTTATTCAGCAAAGTATGATAAAAGATCATACAACTCGTAAGATCGCCAGGAAAATCAACAAAAGTGATATTTCTGAATTGCGCTTCTATGGAATTGATATGAATTGCTTTGCTAATCATCCGGTCATTGTAAAGAAAAGGCAAACAATCTACACATTCATATACTTTCTACAAAATGCCTACACGAGCGAACATCAGTCTGGTTTAAATCGTGTTGATACCCTAGATATACATCTCAAGAAGTCAAAAGTTCATCCCCACATTCATGATCCTATTATTTTGAATTTTAACCTAAAAAATTCTGAAGACTGCTTCGGGCCAGAATTTCAGAAAGCGGCGCAGGCTTTAAGTAAAACCAGAAAGCCTTTAAACTAAGAACACTGGAATACCCAAACTTATTGGTTTGCAGATTTTTATATCTTTTGCAATTACTCAATGAGATACACGTTTAAATTTAGCCGATTAGTATTTCCAGTAAGTATTATTTTATTGATATCTTGTCTACTCCTTTATGTCACTAAAAAGCGAATATTTCCACTGATGTCACAAGCAACCAAGGTTATGGATGTTGATCTGGAAAGATATCCTTCTCTCGCTTGGATATCAGATACTAAATTTATTGCCATAGCATTTGATAAAAACATTGAACGAAACTTTGTGATTGTTGATACGACACTGAAAACTGTTACTCCACTAATTGGGCTCAACAGAATATTAAAGTCGCTTATTAAGTCAAATAGTAGTGCTAATATTTCCGACTTTGATACTTCTGTGTCGCCTGATTGTAAGTCGCTAATGGTTGGTGATTTTTACATATTGAAAGCAATGTTACGTCTACAGGGGAAACATCAGATAGTGGGAAAGTAGTAATAATAGCAATAGCTGGCGCGCATAGTATGTCATTCTTCAAGAAAAATATTGATTCAACAATTATTTGGTTATCTGATAGTCATCATTGGGCAGAAATTACTCCTGCAGAAATGTTCATTCATTCCAAGGATGATGCAGCTACGGTTACTCGTGTGCCATTCGATTTCAAACAGCCGGCTAGTAAACCGACTACCGGGTTTGATACGACGTATGTACACTGTTTAACTCCAAAAAATCATCTAATTTCTGTGAAATCATATTCCAGTGATGGAGCCGATCAAGCAGTTATCGAGGATGCAGATCTTAATATAAATCCAATATCGGTATATTCAACAACATTTAAATTTCCCTTCGGAATTGACCCAGAACTTGTAGCGCTTTCACCAGATGGTAAACGAATTGCCTGGAAATGGTTTCATCGTGATAACGGTTCCACACTTTTATGGCTGCGAAGATTTATCCCCTTCCTGCCAAAAATTCCTCCTATTGCTAGAATGGAGGTATGGACAAGTAATATAGACGGGAGTGATATGGAGGAAGCGGGGTACATAGATAAGAGTTATCCAGGTTTTCCTCCATATCCGCTGTTCTGGTCGAAAGATAGCAAGAAGATATATTTTGGAGATGGTAATTCTTCATTGTGGGCTGTTAATTAATGAAATAACACATGTTTGGTAACATTGATCTATGAACATTACCCCGTGGTTCATTAAGACTTATATTCTCAGCACCCTACGTAATTGATTCAGCCCTGAAAACGAAATACGATAGTGGGGGCGGCGCTGATCGCTCAGGAAGCATGGTATGTTCTCATAGGTTCCGTAGAAGCTTTACCATGAGGGTTCCAGTGGTTGAGTGCAAACCCTTGGCCACTTGGCAATAACTATGCTTTTCGTAGAGCTTAATAAGTTTATTATTGCTAGATGATGTCCAGGTTGCTGCGATGTCTAACTTGTTTTGCTTCATCCAGTTCTCTCCACTAAAGAGCAGTTTCTCAGCAATCCCGTGGCGCCTGAACTCAGGCAAAACATATGTTGTGGAAATTAGCCCAGAAACTTCCCCGTTTTCTTCAATCTCTTTGCGCACTATTGTGTGGCCGACAATTAGGGAATTTTCATCGATAGCAAGTAATACAGCCGCGGTAACACCCGAGTTATCAAGATGCCATTTCACACGATCTCTTAGCCAATCCATTGAGTAGAGAGAATGCCCGACTTGCTCTCCTTCCACTTCTATAAGAGTCGAACGCATTCTTTGCGCTACGATTTCAATTTCGGAATCTGAATCTCTGTTGATTTCGCGAATGTGGATATCGAGTTCCTTGTTTTAGTAAGTGCCTGCTATAAGGCATGTTAGTTGAGGTGTATCTTGGGGATAGGATGCTCTTCACGCTTTTTAAACTCATCCAGCATCACCGCGGTCGCGGTAGCTCCCACTCTGCTGCATCCGAGATCACGGCAGTGTATGAGAGCATCCAGGTCGCGTACGCCACCAGCAGCTTTAATCTTTACTCGCTCAGAACAGTTCGCGCGCATCAGCTTAAGATCACTTTCGGTAGCGCCTTTGTAAGAGTATTTGCCATCCGATCCCTTAACGAATCCATATCCGGTTGAGGTTTTAACGTATTCAGCGCCTACTGATTCGCACACTTGGCATAGCTTTATTTTAATCGCATCGCCCGGCATAAAGTCGTTTTCAAATATTACTTTTACAATCGCACCGTGCTTGTGCGCCTCTTCGACTACTGCACGAATATCGGCAGTGACATAGTTCCAATCTCCAGATAGTGCCTTTCCGATGTTTATTACCATATCGATTTCGGCAGCTCCATCAAGGCAAACGATTTCCGTCTCGTATCGTTTAGATTCGGTGGTGCTGCTACCATGTGGAAATCCGATCACTGTACAGACAGCCACTCCGCTGCCTGTCAGAATCTCGGCAGTCCTCTTAGTGTAGTATGGTTTTATGCAAACCGAAGCCACGCGATATTTTTTTGCTGTCTGGCAGCCTTCTTCCAGTTCGTTGTCTGTCATAGTAGGATGCAACAGCGAGTGATCAATCATTCCTGCCAGGTCTTCGTAGCTGTATTTCATCTCACATCTCCGTCGATTTCAATGATAAATCCGATTCAATCAGCTATAATTTTCCAAATGATACACGTTTCCCAGCCTTACCCACCCAGGATTTAACTCCGGGAAACTTCGCATCAAGGAATCGCACGAATTTATCGGGGTCTTCCTGATTACCAATAAACATATCGTAGTGCGCCGGTACAACCAGACCAGGTTGCAGTTCTCCTGCGAGCTCTGCAGCTTCCTGGAAGGTGAAGTTGCCCAGACAACCAGCCAGAAACCGGTCTGCATCTCTACCATTGATTGGGAGAAACATCACATCGAAATGCTCCCATTGCTGCAGAGTACTAATGAGCCCGTCATACATGATGCAGTCGCCAGAATGGTAGATTGTGAGTCCGCCTGTTTCGATCACGTATCCCAGGAATGGAAAGCCCAGTGTTGGGTGTTCATCAAAGAATTCATGCTTACTCTTGATCGCGGTGATCTTGACCCCATCAATTTCAACTGCCTCACCGGCATTGATTGATTCCAGACGTTCACCTGGAATTTCTGCTTCCACTAGCATTCGTTTCGTTTCTGTTCTGGGGGAAATGAACTTAGCTTTGGGGGATGCTGTAACCATTGCTTTGAGGGAATCGGGGCACAGATGATCTCCGTGGCCGTGCGTTACCAGAGCCAGGTCAGCCATCATCGCTTCTTCATAGTTGAGGAGAGTAGGCGTCTGGCGCGACTCCCAGGGCGCAAACCACGGATCAATATAGATAATATTACCGTTTGTTTTAATGATGAATGTGTGCTGCCCCATCCACCAAAATGCACCTTGGCCTGTAAATAGCTCAGTATTTTTGATATCGTTCAATAACATCCCGTGGGACTGGACTATTTCTGCCATATCATTTATCCTGTTTTTACGGCTATCAGTGGCTGGCATAGTGACGGAAAAGTTCACTGACGGAGCTGTCTTCATGTATGCGCATGATGGCGTCAGCCAGCAGTGGGGCAACTGAAAGGACACGCATTTTATCGATTTTCTTTGATTCGATATGAGGGATCGTATCCGTGACTACTACAGATTTCAGGGAAGATTTTTCAAGTTTGACAAGCGCATCACTTGAAAGAATAGCATGAGTGCAGCAGGCATGGACTGCTTCAGCGCCGCGATCCATCAATGCTTCCGCACCCTGAACTATACTGCCCCCTGTGTCAATCATATCATCGATCATGATGCAGACTTTTCCGCGCACATCGCCAATGATCTCCATGATCTCGACTTTATTGGGTTCGGGGCGCCGCTTAGCAATGATAGCAATCGGGGTTTTCAGATTCTCGGCCAGTGCTCTGGCTCTGGCAACTCCGCCAACATCTGGTGAGACTACACACGCATTTCCATCGTAGAGGCCTTCTGAAATAAGATGCTGAGCAATGAGAGGGCCAGCCATTAGATGATCGACTGGCAGATCGAAGAAACCCTGTATCTGGCCTGCATGAAGGTCTACACATAACACACGGCTTGCACCTGCATGGGTGATCAGGTTCGCAACTAATCGAGCTGTTACGGGTTCTCTGGGTTTGATCTTTTTATCCTGGCGGGCATATCCGTAATAGGGCAGCACGACGGTAATTCTGGAGGCGGAAGCCCTTCGGAACGCATCGATCATAATAAGCAGTTCCATCAGGTTATCGTTTACTGGGTTACAGGTAGGCTGAACAAGAAATATATCTTGTCCGCGTGCGCTCTCTTCTATTTTCACAAAGATTTCGCCGTCAGAAAATTTTGAGACCACAATCTTTCCCAGGGGGGTTCCCAACTCCTCTGCGATGCCTTTCGCGAGAGCGGGATTTGCATTTCCTGTAAAAATCCTCAGGTCGGATGGTTCGCGCATCTTATGACTCCTATTATCACCCAAAAAAATAATAAAAAATAAATAACTATATCTCACTATGTTGATGCTTCTATCATCAGATCAAAAAGAAAACTGCTATTTCAATCGATTACACATTTCGCCCAGACAGTGTTTCCTCCAAACCTATTTTCCAGACTTTCGCATCCGATACGCTGCAGCCCAGCCAGGTTTTTCTATTTGGATGCATCTTGCGATTGCCATCGCATCGTTGGCCACGCTGCCAGTAATGGGAGAAGCTGCAGCAATAAATGCTCCATCCCCAATTACTACTGGCGCTATCAAAGTAGTGTTTGTTCCAATAAATGCATTTTTTCCAATAGTGGTTCTATGTTTCTCGTAGCCATCGTAGTTGCAGGTGACAGTACCTGCTCCGATATTCGTATTTTCTCCGATGTCAGCGTCTCCAATATATGAGAGATGAGAAGCCTTGACACCGGCAGATAACCGAGAATTTTTCACTTCTACAAAATCTCCAATTCGCACATTTTCACCAAGCTGCGATCCGTTTCTAATATTAGCGAAAGGCCCTATACTCACATGGTCAGCAATCTCGCTTCCTGCAACATTGGAGGATACTATCTTTACATTGTTACCGATTTTGCTGGCACTGATAATACAGTTTGGCCCTATTTCACAGCCCTCACCAATTGAAGTGCCAGAGTGAATTGTTGTGTTTGGTTCGATTGTTGTGTCTTGACCAATCTCGACCCCGCTATCGATATAAGTAGCGGATGGAGATGTAATGGAAACACCTCGCAGCATATGATCCTTGAGAATTCTCTGGCGTAAAATCTCAGCACATTGAGCTAAATCTACTCTTGTGTTGACCCCCAGTACTTCATTCACATCATCAACTAGTACTCCTTTTACACTCTTACCGGATTTTATAAGGGCTGGGATGCTGTCCGTTAGATAGTACTCATTCTGAGCGTTTGCAGGCTTTAAAACGGCGATGGATTTCCATAGATATTTAGAATGGAATGCGTAGATGGATGGGCTCCACTCTTTAATCAACCGCTGTTCTTCAGTACAGTCTTTTTCTTCAATAATGCGGCTGACATCGCCATCGTATTCGCGGAGAATTCTGCCATACCCCGTGGGATCGGCCAGTACTGCTGTTAGCATGGTGACAGCGGATTCTGAATTCTGCTGTAGTGTGAGGAGTTTTTTTAGTGTATGGCTGGTTAGCAAAGGCGTATCACCTGCCAATACAAGGATGGTACCATTCCAGTCGGATAGAAGAGGTTTTGCAGATCGAACCGCATCCCCGGTTCCTTTAGGATTATTCTGAAGAGCAAACTCAACGTCTCCAGACAGCCCCTTTTGAACCAATTCAGCCTCGTGTCCGACAACAACCACTATACGTTCCACTCCAGATTCCTGACAGGCAAGAATCACGTGAGCAGTCATAGGCATGCCACATAATGGGTGAAGAGGCTTAGGCAACTTAGACCTCATCCGCGTTGATCTTCCCGCAGCCATAATGATAGCTGCTACTGGGCTGTCCATTTTACCTCTTGCCTGAAGATTCGTATTCAGTAGATACGCAAACACAATCTTCACATGAAATTTATTAATGAATTGAATATGTTGTTTCTGAATGTGATGGCACTATCTCATTATAGGGTTTTGAGATAGCAATGTCAAGAGAACTACTCAGTTCGTATTTATATTTTTGACTGGGTTAAATAGTTCATTCTCAGATCGGTCAAACGACGGTGGGCCTCCCGCAAATCATCTTGAGGAATAGTAGATTCGATTTTACTCAATATAAATTGAATGCAGTCAATGGCAAGCTGTGCTGATGGTAGATCTTTAATAAGCTCTCCGTTTTTCATGTTTGCCACCAATCCCATCGATTGCCAGGCATAGCTATCGAAGAGGGGAATCAGTGCTGCACTGAAGCCGTGAACATCCATCTGCATGGCAGCGAAGGAAAGCATCATACCAGGATCGGGCATAAACTTGCCCGCTTCCTCATTCATTTTGTCGGCTCCAACATCAGAAGTTAGATGTTCATTCAATTCCTTCGAAGCGTCTTCATTTATTGGTTCTTGCTCTTCCATGTTCTCTCCTTCATCATACATATTTCACTCTGGGCCTCTTTGGCGAACGCCAAATTGGCAAGCAGGATTGCAGCTTATTTTAATCGCAATATATTATATCACGCATGGGTATTTTAACGGTGAGTATTGTAGACTATTTATGATTTTTGGGAAATAGTGATTGGAGGGATATATGCAGCTTGGTGAATTAGTATCGTATCTGGACGACTATCTTGACATCAACAAGATTCCGGACTGGAAAGATGCGGTTAACGGACTTCAAGTGAAAGGCCGGAAGGATATACGAAGAGTTGCAGTGACCGTAGATGCCTGCGAATACACTATTAAAGAATCACTTCGACTTGAAGCTGATATTCTAATAGTCCATCATGGACTATTCTGGGGAACAAAAGTGCCGATCACAGGAGCTTACTATCGGAGGCTTGCACTGCTTTTAAAAAACGATCTTGGGTTGTACTCCAGTCATACACCTTTGGATGCACACGCAGAGGTAGGAAACAATCATGTGCTGGCAAGGAAACTTGGCCTGGTACCAGAAGGGATGTTCGGCGAAGTGGAAGGTGTTCCGATTGGAGTATGGGCTTATACGGATATGCCTCGTGCAAAATTTATTGAAAGAGTGACCGATGTACTAGGGGCGGCCCCCATTTCGATTCTTGCTGGACCGGATACAGTGAGAAAAGTGGGCATCGTAACTGGGGGTGCTGGCAGCTGGATAGGGAAGGCAGCAGAAGTTGGTATCGATACATTTCTCACGGGCGAGGGGAATCATCACTCCTATTTTGATGCGGAAGAATTAGGATTAAATGTCCTATACGGCGGCCACTACGCCACCGAGACTTTTGGGGTGGTGGCACTTGGTGAACACCTCACTAGAACGTTTGGTTTGGAGCATTTTATGATCGATCATCCAACTGGTTTATGATAAATAAATTTGAAACAATAATTAATGAGTAAGTCTCATTACAGCTCGTAGTATATGTGTGCATAATAGCAGACATATATCTATATATTTGGAGCCAAGTAATGAGCAATGCTACTACTGATTTCCGCATTTTATCGATGGATGTGGAGTATCCCGAAGACAATCGAATCGAATCATTGCATGATGCCAGTCTCCGCTCTGGCTTGTCTCTACGATATATTTCTTCAAAACTCACCAACCCCAACCATAGCGTATGCTTAGACGGAGAGAGATACTATCGCCGTGTCTATGTAGATATTTTGCTGCTCAAAATGAATGAAGAATTTGAAGTTTAATACTATTTTAGGATGAAGAAAATCTGCATACAGCTATAGGCAACAATTTAGCGCACATATAGAATGGTTTAAAGAGTATACAATGTCTGAACACTCATCGGAGAAGTGTCTAGGAGTAATATAGTTGGGAACATCAGATTAAAAAATAAGGAATTTGTCCATGACATTTAAACAAACAACATGGCTGTGCGAAAGTCTGCCGAAATGTGCTGGAATTTTCAGATCCGCAGGAGAGAGGAACGCTCCTGACTGGGTGATCGTTCATTTTCAAGTTCCACCAGATGAAGTCGACGTTGCTGATATGCAGAATGTATCAGAGATATTTGCAAATCGCACACAAGCATTGATAGCTTCGTGGAAACGTGCAAGAGCACTATATCCGAAGGGAACAGAAGATGGACATAGGGCTGTTTGGCGGAATGAACAAGGTGAGCGCATATACTGGCAATCAGTAATGCCTCTTTCTGCCTTGCTTGGACAGATGGCAACCTTAAAATTAAACGAGTCCGTGTTAATCGACCTGCCTAATATAGCGAAACCACTTGATTATAATATAACGAAACCACTTGTGTATAATATGGAAATTTTTGATTGTGATAAATATTTTAACAGGTGTAACACGGACGTTTTTCAGGCAATTTCACCTGAAGACTTGCAAAGCCTTCATATGGAATCTAAAGAACGTCAAGGAGTTTTCAAGCCCGTTGCAACCAACATGCATTTACCCGTTCGGGCAGCCATGTTAGCGTTGAATGCGTACGCTGGAGATGATTATCGAACATTTTTTGCGGAACCAAATCCAATGGTGAAAGCTTGTCGAACACACCTACCATTAATAATAAAGTTGCCTGCCGTAATAGCTAATTACAGGTTGGGTATACCTTCTCTAGCTAACGGAGCGTTCTACTTCACAAATTTCGTAAAGGTTTATCCACCTGAGTCTGAGTTCAAAAATGCTCAGCAAATGGGAAAAATTGCTAAAGAACAGTCCACATCTGACAAAGCTCTTTTGCCAGTATCTCAAGGAAGAGATCATTGATCATGTGAAAGATGAATGCCGAGTTTTTATATGTTTTGGTAACTCTGCTTCGCATTATTTCTCCACGACTTTTCAAAACGATCCCAACGTACAGTTTCAGACTATTGGTGCTTCTGACAGGGGTAACAATTTAGTGAGGCGTTATATTATTAATGGCAAGATTGTGTTTGTAGTATTCGAACGTCATTTCTCGTATTACTCAAATACTACAACAAGGGAACTTGTACGTATTCTCTCCAATGCTTACAATGTATAAGGGAATCCACAATAAATATTTCTCTTGCAATGATGCTATAATGCATCATGAATGAGAGAGATTTTGTTGATAAAAAGCGCACAGACTGGGCGCATCTATCTAATCTTGTGCAGAAAGCCAATAGGATTGGAACTAAACGTCTCTCCCGATCGGAAATACAGGAGATAGGAATTCTCTATCGCCGAACTGCTTCCGATCTCGCTAAGGCTAGTGCGCGAGGCTTAAACGACGATTTAGTTGTTCACCTTAATGAACTAACTGCGCGATCATACTCCCTTCTATACGAGCAATCCGAAGATCGTGATCCAGCAAAATCTGTGTTAGAGTTCTACATGTGGGAGTTTCCAGCGCTTCTTCAGAAACGATTTCTATACTTTTTTACGTCTGTATTGGTGGGAGTCATCGGAGCGGTGTTCGCATACTGGCTGGTAATTCATCAACCAGAAAAACTGAACTTATTTATTCCTGATCAGCTTAGATCATCTGTTGAGGCTTGGAAAAGTGGGCACGTCTCCGGGTCTGCGCAGGCGGAGCAGTCGAGTCTGTTGATGGCGCATAATTTTCAGGTTGGTATGATCTCGTTTGCTGCGGGAGTCTTCGGTGGTTTTCCATCGATGGAGTTTATGTTCTCGAACGGCACTATGCTGGGTGCAATGAGCGCCCTCATGACTCAGGTGCACCAGCACCAGAACTTCTGGCCGGGTATTGTGCCGCACGGAATAGCCGAGCTAACAGCTATATTTATCTGTGGGGCAGCGG
This sequence comes from Chthonomonadaceae bacterium, assembly GCA_025352825.1. GTDB lineage: Bacteria > Armatimonadota > Chthonomonadetes > Chthonomonadales > Chthonomonadaceae > JANXSG01. Next base: position 35,791 of record JANXSG010000047.1, read on the forward strand.
GACTTCTAACCGGTATCTCAATACTGTTACCTGGTCGGCAGACCAGGGCAGAATCGTTTATTTCGGGATCTCTTGACGCAATAAAACTAGTATTGGGAACCATTCCGTTATTTGTTTTCGCAGGTATTATAGAGGGGATGTTCTCTCATCTACCTATACCAGCCTGGTTTCGATACCTATTCGCTGTGCTCAATGGACTTCTATGGTACCTCTATCTATTTATTCCAAGAAGAGGCTTTTCGAGAGGGTCAGAACATTATATCATCGTCGGGCAAGACCGATCCGGAGTGCGCATAGTATGACAGACATGAGCAAGAACCACACTACGCGGGAAATTCTCGCGGAGCTGAGGGGCCAATATCCTGAGTCACCTTTTCTGGCGCTCGGTCAAACGGTCTTTTGGGATGAACCCATGAAGGCGGTTCTTCGAAGTTTGCTCGATAAGTTTGAACTTGGCGGCCAGATGATGCTGGGAGTTCACGATACCGACTACTTTGCCAAAACCCATATTCGGAAAGAAGGTATTGGGAGGTTTGCACTACTCGCCCACAACGATGGAACTACCAAAGACTTGTGGTCTGCAGCAGGTGAGATATCCACTCTGTTTGGCTCTGAGACATTCCCAAGCCGTGCTGGGTTCGTTCAGCATGGTGTTGCCTTTGAAAAAATCGCGAATAACGATTCCCGTGGCCGAATCGCTTTTCTGAACGAAATGACGGAGGCATGGGGATGGCGCGGCCTCGTCTATACAGGATCAAGAGATCTCATCGTAAATAGCCTATCCCTCACGGAGGTAGGAGACGGTGTTCTAGAAATGCTTGCATGGGGGTTTGAAAACGCGGTGCAACAGATCGCTCCTGCATGCTGTCGCACGGAGGCTTCTCGGATTGGTGATACGATTTTAAGCTGGTGTAGAGATTACTACACCAAGCACCCAAAAAATAATCTTTCTGATCTATACCAGCACGTTTATCCTCGAATGTATGAACTTCTGCTTATTCAAAAGCCTGAACAGATACACGTTACCAGTACCACTTCACTACTGCAGTTTACTCCTCAAACAGCATCTTTGCCGCGATTCAAATTTGTAAATGCATTCCTTGATCCTAGTAGTCGAGAATTTGCGGTTTCTGCATATAATAAGGTAGTTGAGGGATCGACAATCTATGCGCTGGATAAGTTTGGGGCAGGGGCGATTCCGTTCGATATTATACATCCCGAAAAAGGCCGTGGCACTCTTCGTGTGCTTCCTAAAGTAGTGATCATTGAAACTAAACAGCCCATCACTATAGGTCTGAAAAAGCCTGTTGAATCAATTCAGGAACTTGCTGAAGTATTGAATTCGAAACTTGGTGATAGTATTACGCTTGTGGGCAAAGCAATCACACTCGTTTCCATGCTCGCTCAGGAGTTCATCTTTGTCTTTAATGAAGAAGGTTCACTATATGTATCTCGCACACGCAAAATGAACGATCTGCTCGCCACGAAAGGGGTTTCTCTTGATATGCGGCCCATACTTCGGATGAGATACCAAACATGGGATTCGCTTCGAGTAGGGCGCTCTTCTCTTAATCTGCCTCCACACCTGTCTGCAGCCTTCGCCAGGAAGACCATGACAACGCCAGAATTTGCGGCTCAGTGGAAAGAAGCTATCTTAACGCAGAAAAATACGTTGTCCACTCTCTCAAACCTTCATAAACCACGAGAATTATTGGAATATCTCAGCGAAAATATGATAGAAGAAGGCTGGATAACTGCACAGAAGAGCCTGGATAATGCTGTTTTGAAACTCATGGAACTACGTACGCAAAGCATTCAGATACAAAGTAGTGTACGCTCGCTCTATTCATCCTTGAAAATTCTCAAGGAGAGAAGCGCGACTTTGTACAAGGAGCGGGGAGACCATTTCCGGTCGGTTTCGGAATGGACAGAAAAGGAGCTGGCAGTAAGGAAATCATATGAGCATGAATTAAGCGGATTGGAACAGAATAAACATGGAATAAAACAGGAAATATTTTCACTGAAAAACCAGCGCCTTACTTTAGAACGAGGCAATCAGGCTATTGAGGCTCGCAGCACAATCAAAAAAATTGAGATAGCGGCTGAGTTAGCTCGTTTAGAACTCATTAGAAACTTACTACTAACCTGTGATGGATTAGAGCATACTAATCATAGGCCATCTGCCTGGTGGATTCCTATGCTGGATCCGAGTGGGCAGTGGTTCGAAGAGATCGTTCAAACCACCGAGCTATATACCGAAAAGCTTATTTCGCTATGATTGATATTCCCAATCACATCCCTGATATTGCCCGCGTCCGTGTAATGCTTGCAATGCTGATTGCTTTACTCTTGTTGATTGTATCGAGACTCTGGTATCTTCAAATTGTGGGGGGAGCAGAATATGCTCTTCAGTCTGAAACGCAGGGTATCAGAGTTATTCGAAGAGTGGCCGAACGTGGAATAATTCTTGATTCCAGGGGTAGAGTTCTTGCTGCCAGCAGACCTCACTATGTAGTCTCCGTATTGCCAGATGAGCTGAAAAAAAATCCGAAGGTGCTTAGCCGACTTGCCCAGCTGCTCCATATTACCGAAGATGATCTGTCCGCGCTAATTGATCAAAATAAAACCTTCCCATTTGATCCTGTACCAGTAACTAGTGATGTCGATATGTCACTGCTCTCACAAATCGAAGAGCAGCGACTGGACCTGCCTGGGGTTCTCATAGAAAAAGACCCGATGCGGGACTATCGAGATAACCAAACCTGCACGCATGTTCTGGGAGTAGCAAGACCGATTAGCGGAAGAAAACTGGAAGAGTTAAAATCGAAAGGTTATCGCGGCGGAGATATTTTAGGTGTAGAAGGGTTGGAGGCATCCTACGAATCTGAACTGAGAGGCAAGGATGGTGGGCAAAGAATAGAAGTGGATGCGAAAGGCCGATTGCGGCATAATCTCGACTCTATTCCTTCTGAACCGGGTCATACCCTGCATCTTTCAATCGATAAAGACCTTCAACAAGCCTCCTACGATGCTCTCAAAGAGGAGCTCGATCAAGGGCATGCGGGAGCTGCTGTCGCCATGGATACGAGAGATGGCTCAATTCTAGCTTTTGTGAGTACTCCCAGCTATGATCTAAACCGATTTGGCCCCGATTATAACAAAATTAAAGATTCCCCGAATATGCCCCTTTTGAACAGAGTATCGCGCAGTACCTATCCCAATGGGTCCACCTTTAAGCTGATCACAACTGCGGCAGGGATGGAAACCGATGTTCTCTCACCAAACTCGACAGACTACTGCTCCGGATCGCTTAAAATGGGAAGCAGAATTTTTCACTGCGATAAGCGAAGCGGACACGGCAATTTAAATCTTTTAAACGCTATTGGGGCATCCTGCGATGTCTATTTCTGGCACGTCGCCCAGCGAGTGGGCCAGTCTAAACTATCGGCTTGGGCCTATAATTTTGGATTGGGAGCCAAAACTGGAATTGATCTGCCTGCCTCAGAAGATGCACATGGCATCGTACCTTCCCCGGAGTGGAAACGCAAACGTTTCAAACGTAGGGAAGATGCTGCCTGGGTTCCTGGTGATCTTATAAACATGGCGATTGGCCAGGGGTTTGTGAATGTTACCCCCCTTCAGTTAGTGGATTATACGGCTGCTATTGCCAACGGAGGCACTCTTTGGAGACCCCAGCTCGTACGTGAAATCACAAGACATTCGCAAGGGCGAGATGTCACTGTGAGACGAATGCTGGCAGAACCGCGAGGAAATTTGAGCATACGACAAAGCACTCGAGACGCTATTGTTGCAGGAATGGTGCGTGCTATGGAACCAGGCGGCACCGGCTTTTCATCCAGTATTGCAGGACTTACGATCGCAGGCAAAACAGGCACGGCTGAGACTATTTCACATGGAGAAAAAGTGGATAACTCGGTGTTTACATGTTTCGCACCAGTAGAGAATCCGCAAATTGCAGTGACTGTGCTGGTGGAAGGAGGCGGCCACGGTTCGACGGCAGCAGCGCCTATCGCCCGGCGAATCCTTGCAAGATATTTCAACCTTCACATTCAAAATACCCAGATTGGCACGTTAAAATCAGGAGGATTAGATTAGATCATCACTATACTAGAAATAATTCTGATTCTTTGTAAGGTCATGTTCAGGCAGCCAGCCTTTCGGAACAGTGAACCGATCTGTTTCTACCGCGTGCTTTGGCATGATATAGTGCTCGATCCGCCTCATCCACTAGTTCTGAAGTGGTCATTGTGCTGGAGCTAATTGTCGATATTCCAAAGCTCGCAGTGATCTTACGTTCCGCGAGATCGTGCTCCGAAATGAGATTTCGCAGTCTTTCGGATGTCTCCAGTGCTCGAGCAGCATCCGTTTCTGGCATAAGTATGGCGAACTCTTCTCCACCATATCTAGCTACAACATCGGTTTGGCGCATTGCATTTTGCAGTATCGCTGATACTCCTTTTAATACAGCATCGCCTGCGGGATGTCCAAAAGTATCGTTGTAACTTTTAAAGTTGTCGACGTCAAGAATAATAAGTGATAGTGGGGATCCATATCGGCGGTTACGTGCAAACTCTATCTCAAGCCTTTCACGCAGTGTACGATGGTTCCACAAACCTGTAAGTCCATCCGTTGAAGCAAGTACGCCAAGCTTAGAATTAGCGGCTTCAAGCTCTGATACATTGCGGCGAAGTTCTAAATGGACTATCACCTGTCTTCCGAGCGCTTCCAGGCAATCGAGCTGATCTGAAGTGAGTTTTCGCGGAACCCTATCGATTACACAGAGAGTACCCAATGCATAGTGAGAGGGAATGATGAGCGGAGTTCCAGCATAAAAACGAATATCGGGGGGGCTGGTTACTAAAGGATTTTCAGCAAATCTGGGATCTTTGAGAGTATCTGGCACCACTAACAAAGAGTCCTGCAAGATAGCATGCCCACAAAAGGCAACTTCTCTGGCTGTTTCTGAGACATCAATTCCTACTTTAGATTTGAACCATTGTCGCGATTCATCTATTAAGCTGATCAGGCATATGGGAACATCACAAATATATGCAGCAAGTCGAGTAATATCATCAAAAGCCTGTTCCGGAGGAGTATCTAAAATATTATACTGACGAAGTGCTTTTAAGCGTTCTTGTTCGTTTTTTGGGAATGCTGCAGACGGTGAGGACATTCGTACACTCCTGGTAAGCCATTACGGCTTATCTGGTAAAATAAAGTAAATTAAAAAAAATATATGCGGATCATGTTCATTATCGGTCAAAATGAAGGTTTTCTTTTACAGTTGAGTTGAATAATTTATGCTGCTAAATCTCTCCATTAAAAATTTCGCGATCATAGATAGTCTTGAAATGCAGTTTGATTCGGGTTTTAACGTACTCACGGGGGAAACCGGAGCAGGCAAGTCTATCTTAATGGATGCCCTGAATTTAATTCTTGGTGGCCGGGCAGGCGCTGAGCTAGTACGCAGCGGCGCGGAGCGTTCGATTATTGATGCGGTATTTGAATTGGGCAAATCAGGAACTGTCAATGATCTGGTGCTCGATATGGGCTTCGAACTCGAAGAGGGCAGGTTAATTCTAAGCCGTGAGGTATCAGCCTTAGGTAAATCGACTTGCCGTGTGGCGGGTCGGCCAGCCACTGTGGGACAGCTAAAGGAGATTGGCGATTGGTTGGTAGATCTTCATGGGCAGCACGAACATCAATCACTTTTGGCTGTACCTAAGCATCTTGATATGCTTGACAATTGGGGTGGGAGAACTTTGCAGTCGCTTAGGATACAGGCGGGGAATCAATTCCATCATCTGACGAAGCTGCTTGCACAAAGAAAGGGTCTTGAGACAGATACCCGTGAGCGCACACGCAAGCTGGATCTATTGTCCTTCCAAACCACAGAGATTTCGCGTGCAGAATTAGCATTGGGAGAAGACCAACTGCTAGATTCTGATTTCAGACGCCTTGCGAATTCGCAGCGATTGAAAGAGTGTGCGGTGATGGCTGCCGAATCTCTTTCAGATACTGAAATTGGTGGTGGTGTTCAGGATTCACTTAATAGAGCGCTGCGGCTTATTGAGGAAGCAGCTATACTCGATGAATCTCTCATGAGCATCGCTAAAACTGTTCTGGCGGCTGCCTATGAAATTGAGGAGGCGGTGCACGATCTTAATCGGTATGCAGAAAACCTGGAGTTTGATCCAGAAAAACTTGCGGTGGTTGATCGAAGATTAGAATTGATACGATCCCTCAAACGGAAATATGGTGACAGTATTGAGGAGATCATTCAATTTGGGGAAGAGGCATTCCGTGAGATAACTCTGCTCTCTGGAGCAGAAGAGCAGCAGAATCGTCTTGATGCTGAAATCTCCAATGCCCAAAAAAAATTAAATATGATTTGCGCAGAATTAAGTGTTGAACGCACTAAGTCTGCTATCCAATTTCAGAAGGATACGGTAGCAAACTTGAGCGATCTTGGCATGGAAAAGACCAGAATGGAAGTACGAATTGAGCCTTGCGAACCAGGTAATCGGGGCGCAGATTCTGTTGAGTTCTTGATAGCTGTCAATCCAGGTGAACCACTCCGCCCACTTGCAAAGGTGGCCTCGGGAGGGGAGATATCGCGTATTATGCTGGCAATTAAGTCAGCGCTTTCACTTCAAGAAGCGCTTCCGACAATGGTTTTTGATGAGATAGATGCAGGAGTTGGCGGCCGGACTGCAAGCGCTATTGCCGACAAAATGGTAAATCTCTCCCAAACTGCTCAGATCCTTTGTATAACTCACCTGCCACAGATTGCCAGCCAAGGTGATCGACATTTTTTCATTGAAAAATTTGTAGAAGGTGAACGAACTCATGTAGTTGTGCGGCAGCTAGACCAGGATGAACGCGTTCATGAGTTAGCACGAATGTTAGGTGGTTCTCAGATCACCGAGGCGGTAGTTCAGCACGCACGAGAGATGCTGGGAGTCTAAGCAACCGCGCAGTCCCCAATATATGAAGTCTGGGTGAAGCGGGAAGAGAATCGAGATGAACCGCCCATAGACACTAATCAGCAACACACCTGTTGAAAACGTCAGTACTCCTGCAACCACTCTATGGACTCGTCTTATGTCATCTCTATTCACGCATCAATTCTGGATCGATACTATTCTCTTTGCAGAATTCGATATAAGCGATTGGTGATATTTCGGATGGCTTGATCTCGCTGCGGCCGCCCCAGAAAACGTTTGTATAGGAGACAGGTATTCTTACTTTTTCAAGATGGCGGTCGATAGCGTATTTATGCTCCAGTACCAGCTTCTTGTCTAACCCGTGTGCTACACCCATAATGTTCACGTTCTTGAACTCGGGGCCGCCTTCACGCCAGTAGGCATGGGTCATAATATGAAATCTACCCACCTCTTGCCCAGCCTCGATCTCACGGCCTGCCGGAACTGCCCAATGAAAAAGCCCATTGTATCGTGTCACTCGTTGGTCACCCGCAGTCGGTTTCACGTGTTCCAGAAAGGTTGAAAATCGCCCGATTACTTTTCTGTCGGATAGCGACTGGCTGACACTTACGAATGTTTCCATGTCGACACCTGCTTCTTCAGCACGCGCATCCCAGAGATTACGGCATAGTTCACCCGGTTCGAACCCTCGTTTCAAAGCAACAAGAACCTTCCAGTCCAGATCACTTAACTCTACTATCTCCGTATCCAATACTTCTGCAGGTACTTCTGCATGGCTTCCTATCTCAAGCTCTCGTCGGCGAATATGGCCTACTCCGAGCGCAAAGAGGCGTTTTGCGGGCATGAGCAGGTAGGAAAACGCGCCAATCTGTTCTTTCAAAAAGTCGGCGTGTTTGGAGAGAGAGAAGCCTTGAGGAACCTTCAAAGTTGTCCATAAACGATATTTTGAGCCGGAGGTAACTGAGTCTGTGGATCGGATAACTACATGACCGGAATACGGGTCTTGTTGAAAGAGGTAGTCAAAAGCCGCGTTTAGTTTCTCCTCCGGAATCTGCCAAGCTACGAGAGACCCTTTAGCAAGATTGGTGGCCATGAGGGTCTGACGCACACGTCGTATCGTACCAGATCGCAGCATTGCTTCGATCCGTTCGATAACAACATCCGCTGAAATACTGCTCATTTCAGCGATGACACCAAATGGATCTGTTTGAAATCCTTGAATTCTATCTTCAGAAATAGAAAGAATTGCTTTATTGATGGGATCGTTTATCTCTACAGGAATAATGCTGGTTATCATACGAATATTGTACCTCACTCGCGGTATTCAGCACGATGATTGCCGGATTCTGGAGACAATTCGTGCAAATATTTGAGCTGCCTGGTCACACTCTTCCGACGTTGTTTTTCTTCCGAGAGAGAAGCGAACTCCGCTCGAAGCCAGTTCGCGGTTAAGTCCGATTGCTTTCAGTACGTGTGAAGGCTCTATTGAACCAGAAGAACATGCAGATCCGCTGGAAGCTGCTACTCCCATTCTATCCAGATTCATGAGCAGAGTAGCACCTTCGACACCTGAGACAGATACATTCAAAATGGAGGAGAGGCAGCGTTCCTGACTTCCGTTAAAATGTATCTCTGGAACCAGCTCCAGCAGTTTAGTTCTCAGAGATGTCCTCATGACTTTCATTGAGAGACTATCCGTTTCCTTGCGTTCTGCAGTTAGCTGCGAGGCTTTTCCAAACCCCACTATTGCCGGTATGTTTTCAGTGCCAGCACGTTTCTCTCGCTCCTGCGAACCTCCAAATGATTGCGGCGAAATTTTGGTTCCCTGCCGTATAAAGAGCGCTCCAATTCCTTTTGGCCCATATATCTTATGAGATGAAAATGAGAGCATATCGACCTGTAAGGTAGTTATGTGAACAGGCAGCTGCCCGACTGTTTGCACGGCATCTGTATGGAAAACCACTCCATTCTCCCGGCAAACTGCAAGTAATTCTTCTATGGGCTGAACAGTCCCGATCTCGTTGTTGGCATGCATGATGGAGACTAAGGCAGTATTTGGCTTGATAGCCTGTTTAAGATCTTCTGGAGAAGTAGTGCCCGATCTATCGCAGGGAAGGATGGTGACTTCACACCCCTCCTTTTGAAGATAGTTCGCTGCGTGGAGGACTGCATGGTGCTCAATCGACGAAACTACGAGATGATTCTTATGCGATGGTGCGGAATGCATAGCCCCGAGAATTGCTAAATTATCAGACTCAGTACCACCGCTCGTGAAGTAGATTTCGGAGAAATCCGCTCCAATCAGCTTGGATACATGCTCACGCGCTGTATCCATAGCGGCTCGTGCCGAGCGACCAAAACTATGAATGCTTGAGGCATTACCGTACGTTTGTGTGCCATCCATGTAGGGCAGCATGGCCTTGAGTGTTTCTGGGTCGAGGGGAGTGGTGGCAGCATGATCGAGATAGATAGGTGTGTTGCTGGTCATTATGGCTCATTATAGCACCTGAACGAGGTTCTCAACTCAATAATTAATTCCGAATTGTTGGATACCCATGAGAGATAAGTTGTTAGAGTTTACTTCGATAACAGACGCTGAAGATAGAGGCGATAGAGCTCACAACGAAAGACGACCCTCCCCTCCATGCTTTGGCAGACAATGCCTGCGGATAGCAGTCGGTAGTAGGCGTCATGATGCGGCTGAGCCGATCCAGAAAGAACGGAGAGAACATAGTCGCTAACTTCGGGGAGACGGGAAACGGAGATGAGCATGCGTTTGAGGTGGTCGTTAAATGGGCCTTCATCTGCATCGGCACGCTTCAGAAGTGTAGGAAGTGTCTCTCGGTTAGCGACGAGAGCGTCGAGGGCGCAGCGTGTCAGGAACGGTTGCCCGCTAATGAGCGGGTACAGTGATTCAGTTTCAACATAACTCGTCAACGGCCCGCCATACCTTGCGTTTAGATCAATGGTCTGCTGTATATTAAAATCTTCCAGGTTGAGCCGACGCCCCACGTGAACGGAGACTGATTTAGGTCTTGAATGAAAAGATGAGCCTCGGTTGCATACGCAATCACTACGGTTAATTTGCGCCAGGGGCCGTCGGGTTCTGTAGAACGGGAGTTATGCCACGAGCGAACCAGTCCGAAAAAGTCTGAGGCGAATGGAGCTGTAAAAAGTTTATCTACCTCATCCATGAACCAGACGAGCGGTTCCTCCGAATCGTCCACCAGATCACGAAGAAAGTTTTCCATATTCAGGTTCGTGCCGAAAATTGCATCCCAATTCGCGGTAAAGTTATACTCGAATTTCAGCTGTCTGGCTAGTGTGGCCGCAAGAAGCCGATAGAAGGTCTCATCGGAGGACATCTGTGCGGTATTGAATTTTTGAAAATCTGTCACTACGACCCGGGACCCTGTATCTCTGGCACGTTTAGTACCCTGGGCGAGCAGGGATGTTTTGCCGATCTGCCGCGCCCCTTTCACCAGTAGAATACTCTCATGCGCGTCCAGTGCCTGCAGGAACTCCTCATCGCACTGCCGGCGAACGTAGAACGGGGAGTCGGGAGGGACTGCGCCTCCGACCGATTCCAGTTTTACCTCACCTGATGGCTGTTTGAGAGGTTCAGTAATTGCTGATAAGAGTTCTGCAACTAACTTCTCATCATCTGCTGGTCCAGTCCAAGTAAAAAAATGGAGCGGTTCAAGGATAGAAGCTATCGTTCCCCCGAGTTCATCGTCGGATCCTATTTTCACAGGCAGAAGAACTGGTTTTCCGGTGTTTATGAACTGATCCTGTGCTGTTTCGACTTCATATTCGAGCATTTCACTCCGAAGGGACTCCGGAGACACGATTGCTACCACGGCATCCGCGCGGCGAATAGGCTCCTCGATAGCTTTTGCCCAGGCAGAGCTGATTTTCTCCTGGTTATCCACGAAGACTTCATGACCCAGACTTCTCAATCGCGATTCCAGCGTTTTCAAAACATTCCCATCCGGCTGGACATTAGGTTTGTACAGAAGAGCCACACTCTTCCCAGTGGTTGATGTGTTACTGGATGAATTTCCTGTGCCGGTTGGAGATTTTGTGAGCTTAGCGGGAGGGGAGGATTGACCAAAGTCTTTGCCATACAGACTATATATGGAGATGATGACATCGTGTTTTGCTATTCCATCACCCAATGGATGGATATAGGAAGACCATTCATCGAAATGCTGCAGCCAGGCGGCGTACTGTGCGGAGAGCAGGATATGCCCTGCATCACCGAAATCCATCACGCGCTGTGCAGAATTAAGTCCCTCACCAACCAGATTTTCACGTCCTAGTGCATCCAGCTGTGGAAGAATGAGCCCACTATGGATTCCCATCCGGACTGTCAGTTTAGAAGATTTTAATCCGTGAGTGATCGCAATGGCAGCTCGAACAGGAGCGAGTACATTGTTGAAAAATACCAAGGCCTTCCCATCACCGGTATGCAGATTTTGAACCGCGTTATCCGATGATGCGGATATAAAGGTAGAGGCTAATTTTACTGCAATATTCAACTGCTCGACGATACGAGACTGCGCTGAGGAAGTCTCGCGAGAGTAGCCTACAATGTCCATGAATAGAACATAAGCAATTCGAGCGCTGCGATTTGAATTTGGGGTCATGGTGCGTGATTCCTTCGAACATCACTAGAAGATCTTAAATACTGTATGACGACTGAAATCGAATTTTATTGGGCATAGTTCCTATCTGATATTAACTGTTCAGAAATGCTTACTCGCAATATGTCCTGCCTCTGGATCAGAAATCCAAACTCGTGCCGTACTGTCCCTACTTCCTGTGAGTATGCGTTTGCCATCCGGCGAAAACGATACTGAGTTGACTCCGTCTGTATGACCTACTAGTGCGACTGTCTCAAGTCCTCTCCGTGCGTCCCAAACTATTGCCGATTTGTCAGAACTACCTGTAACCATACGCCTACCGTCCGACGAAAACGATATCGAATTCACTACGTCTGAATGTCCTTTCAGCGTGTCTCTCACGTACCCATACGGTGCGTTCCATACCTTTATCGAATTATCCTTACTGTCTATATAAATGAGTCTACCATTAGGCGAAAATGCTACCGATCTTACACTCTCGGTATGTCCTTTGAGTGTAAGAATCTCTTGACCAGTCTGAGATTCCCATACCTTTACCGAGCTATCATCACTACCTGTAACGATGCGATTGCCGTCCGGAGAAAATGATACCGAATTCACTGCGCCTGTATGTCCGGTCAATGTAACGGTCTCATGACCTGTCTGTGCATCCCAGACTATTGCCTTATAGTCGAAACTGCCTGAAACGATGCGTTTACCGTCCGGTGAAAATGCTACTGAATAGATAGAACCATTATGTCCTTTAAGCGTAAATAAGTCTAGACAACACATTCTGGTCCAATATCCCCACTCTAAGCCCAAATATTTATTATTATTTGTCTCTTCAAGTATATCGACAGTATGGCTGATGTTACCATACTCGTATTCGCGTTGTGCTAAGTTCATGTCAGTAATGTAGTCGGATTCCATTGTGTCGTTATCTATGTTTGTTCTGAGCCGAGATGCAGATGTTGCTAACTCATTAACAGCTTCTATTTTCTGGAAGACTGTCATGATTAAGTATGCCATCATAGCCAGGATCAAACTGGCTATCGCTAGAGTTCGTGATACACTTCGGAGATATGCAGCTTTCTGGCGTCGCTTCTCTGCATTTGGCAAGTGAGTTTCGATCCATTTAGCATCAAAGACACGTGCATAAATGGGGTTTCTTACTTTTAGTATGCCGTTCTCAACTTTTGCCACTCCAGATAGCTTGAGGACTGCGCAAAGTGGGTTAGTCTCATCGTTTGCTACGGATTTCCCCGAGCGCATCTGCTTATAGATTTCAAGCAGTGCGGAGAGATCGACTTCACTTTTCAGGAGTCGGTTTCGGACAAAAGCCAGATTGTCATCACTCTCTTTGGCTGAGTGGGTTAGGAATAGATCGTTACAGAGTTTGTCAATCTCTGCTGGAGTTTTCGCGCCGCTCTCCTGTGCTGAACGGCACAATCTCTGAGTTAGATAAGGATGGCCGCCCGTCCAGTAGAGAATACGAGAAAGGTTTTCCAGGTTATTGGAAAGACCCGTCGCTAGCGGTTTTGCTTCTTCATCGGTGAAATCTCGTAACTCGGTTCGTTTGCCTATGTTGAACGGGGAAACTCGTGTGTCCTGAATAAGGTCGGCGGGCGTTGCTGTTCCTAAGAGGCAGAAGGTGAGGCGTTTGAGTCGGACTATCCGTTGCACGACCAACGTAGCATTGCCGTATCGCTGCAAAGAACTCATCGGCGGAAAACGGTAGGGAGAGGGTCACATCGATCTCGTCGATAAATATCACAACCGGGGAGGCTTCGGAAGCTATAGCCAATTCAGTGATAGCGCCGAACAGACGCTGCACAGGTGGGAGCGCTTCGTTCTCTTTCCAGTAGGAAAGAAACTCATATCGCTGGCCTAGTTCCCTGCCGATCTCGGAGAATAATGCAGCGTACCACTGCTCTGCGGTAAGGTTCCTGCCGCCAAATCGTGTGAGATCACAAAAAGCGGTTCGGACATTTTCATGATCGAGGCGGAGAATGGTGCGGACACAGAGGCTGGATTTACCCATCTGCCTGGAATTGAGGACATAGCAAGTCTCATCAGATAGAAGCGAGGTATAGAGGTCAAGGTCAGCTTGACGCTCTACGTAAGAGAGCGCGTCAGAAGGCAGAGTTCCTCCAGTGATGTAAAAAGAGGGTTCTCGATTGGTATCTGCAGTGATCATATAGCACCACTTTCCAATCGATCAGATCAGGTAATGACAGGTGGGAGCAGATCGGTGATAGCGACAGGAAGATTGGGGTGGGATGAGATCGTAACACTATCAAATTCGGAGTGAATGGTGATGAGCGAATACTCCCCATCCGCTGGCAGGCGATGGATGTGGAGTTGTCGTGCATTCAGATCTAGCACCCAGTATTCAACTATTCCCGCACGTGCATAAAAACGAGCTTTGACTACCAGATCCGCAAGAAGAGAAGTATCACTCACTTCCACAACAAGCACCAAATCTATTGGGCCGGCATGTCGATTCATATAAGCGGTTGTAGGTTCGCGAGTCACAGCAACATCGGGTTCTGATTCACTATATATTCCATCAGGATCTGGTAACGTGATTGGAGCTTTGGTTGAATATGCATCACATTGAAAAATGTTAGAAGCCACTGCTGAAATAGATTGATGGCGACTGTATGTGGGGGGTTCTCACCCGTTTTGCCAATAACCTCTCCATCTATAATTTCATAACGACCCGTGATATATCCTTCCTCAGCCATTTCATAACATTCGGCCAAAGTCCAGCAGTATCTATTGGGGAATATCTCTAATTCGGGAGCGATCAATGTGCTGCTCATGACAAATCTCCAGACTCGAACATTTTTAGACTGTAACCATACATCCACAGACGAATTGAATTTCTGCAGGAGATATCAGTGTATCGTGTTTTCCATCGGGGCGGCAGTGTAAGACCTCTTTGGTATAAGGGTTGTAGACAACTACATCTTTGACGCCTTGTGTAAGGTAGAACGGAAGGCTTATTACGTAGTCTTTAGCCTCATAACCTTTGCTTATAATTTCAATAACGGCATCGGGCAAAGTAGTAACGACTTCTTCAGTCTGTTGAGGAGGTTGGCAAAAGATGGCGATATCTGGCCTCTTTTCAGAGCCATCTGGGAAACGCATCGATAGATCTGCGTAATGGTGGCATCCACAACTGTCTGCATCCTGTGAAATGGCTTTTAAAGAGAGCTGAATCCGAAAGATATTCTCTTGGTGTAAAGCTACAGGATGGGCTTCCCAGATAGTAATGCCATTCACACGTTCAAGCTTTACTCCAGAGTCTGGAAAACGTTCCTCTAAAAGTTTGATGGTGCTCATAACAAATCTCCGCAACTGACAGGTGCCAAGTGGAACCATCTACTGCTTGTTAAGCTGGCCGTCGAGTTCCATATTGGACATACGGATATAGGAACATAGCACACGAGAGATATTACGGAGCAGCCCAAGCTCGATGCTGGGATAGGTATTCATCAGCGCTTGAAGTTTCTCTCCGGCGATAAATACGACTTTCGTCGAACGGATGCTCATCACTGTGGCTGAGCGAGGCTGATTGTCCAGGATAGCCATCTCACCCACGATACTTCCGGGGCCAAGCTCGATAATTTTGTCGCCGGAAAAAGTATTGACTCTGGCGCCGCCTTCTACGATTAGCATCAGATCTTTGCTCTTATCAAACTGGCGTACCATTGTCATACCACCATCAAACTGCCGGAATTCAGAGATTGCAACAAGCGCATCAACTTCATCTTCAGGCATTTCTTTAACAAGATAACACTTACTTACTGCATCAAAAATCTCTGACATGGATAGGCTCCTTTGGAATTTCAAATCAAGAGTAGTTATGCAACTTGAGTTACTCATCGTTATCTAAATATACCTAGAATTCCTCCGTGATATGAAATCAAAAGGAGACCTATTTCAGTATATTCTCGATCGTTTGAAACTCAGCATCCGTAAATTCCAGATTGTCCAGCGCTGCTGCATTCTCTTCGATCTGTTCGACGCTCGAGGCTCCAATAAGTGCACTGGTAATCGCTGGCAGCCTCAAAGTCCATGCGAGGGCAAGCTGCGCCAGACTCTGTCCTCGCTGAGCAGCCATAGTATTGAGAGCCTTGAGCCTGGCAAGCTTCTCAGAATTCAGATTATTCGCGACCCATTCTTTTCCCCATTTTTGGGCTGCACGGCTCTCTGCAGGAATATCACCCCCAATATATTTATCCGTAAGCATACCGGAAGCCAGCGGGCAGAAAGGGATCACTCCCGTACCAGAACGTTCGGCCTGAGACAGCAGATCTGTTTCAATTCCACGGCTAAGCATATTGTAGTAGGGCTGGTGAATGGTGATGGGGGATAACGACATGCGCTCACATATCCGCACTGCATCAGCGAACTGCGCTCCACTATAGCTGCTGACACCTACATAGAGAACTTTCCCCTGTCGAACAAGCTGGTCAAGAGCGGCCATAGTCTCTTCGAGCGGAGTATCTGGGTCTGGCCTGTGTGAGTAGAAGATATCGAAGTACTCCAAGCCCATTCTTTTAAGCGACTGATCGCAGCTCGCGATCATATATTTTCTGGATCCCCACTCTCCATAAGGACCGGGCCACATTCTGTATCCAGCTTTACTCGAGATGATTAGTTCATCTCGCGGCATCCCCTTGACGATTTTTCCACACACAATCTCTGCATTACCAGGGGGTGTGCCGTAGTTGTTTGCCAGATCGAAATGAGTGATTCCCAGATCAAAAGCTCTGAATAAGCAGTCCTTCGCAACCCCAGCGTCTCTATACCCTCCGAAAGTTTCCCACGCCCCCAGGGAGATCGCTGGAAGAAGAAGCCCAGTCCTTCCACATCGGCGGTATTTCATCTTGTCGTATCGATTCGAGTTGAACTCATGCGGCATTGATAATTCACCTTTCGGATATATACATATTGTTATATTCCACGCGAATTCTTACAAAACCTGCCTGCTAGTTGCGCCTATGCTGACAACACACAGTCTAGTATGTGTTTCATTTGAATATGCATTATTGAATGGCAGAGACACAGAGATTACAAAGAAATCCTTGAAATTTAATAAACTCAATTCATGTGTAGAATGGTTTTACAGTCGTTACATAATTCCTCTGTGAGTCCGTGTCTCTGTGGTTTGGAATAAGATTCATCACTAACATCTTTGCGGATGAATTGGAGGAAGGAGTTCTGATTGTATTCGTGGAAGTGTGAAATGTTAGGAACTTGATAAGGTCTGATTAAGGAGAGAATACTATGGCTATGGGATTCTATCTTGCATTGGTGCTCATATTCGGGTTCGTGGTATTTATAATTTGGGCTAAGTCTGCAGTTGGGCAGCAATCACTCAAACAGTCCTGGGGAGAGTCCCACTCATTCAAGAAAAAACGGCGCATGGCGAGAAGACATTCGGGAACGAATGCGGGGTCTTCCCACCCCCCTCGTCCACACAGATAGAAATAAGGGGGTATTAATAGGCACTTACTTCGTCTTTTTTGGACGAGTGATTGAAAAAGAATCGATATCTACAGGAAGCGGCCGTACAGTTCCATTGGGATGAAATGGCTGACTAGTGATCAGTATGGCATCGATTGAGTAGTTATACAGAGGTGGGTATACTGCTTTTTCGTCCACATAGATGGCAAGTTGCTGCCCGGAGCCCTTTTGAAGATTTACATTGCCCAGCAGCGTCCAGCCGAACCGTTCACCAAGATATAGCGGCCCGACGGGAGCACGCGCGGCTGGATCCTTGATTGGTTCTGAATTGATCTTCCAGTGAATAGCTGAGGTGTCCGCCCCAGGCACGGAGCCTGCCAGCCAAACATAGTAGCTGCCATCACGAGGAACTTCGAACATATAGTGCACCCCATATCCGTATCTGCTGGGTGGATTTGGCGTGGAAAGCCGAAGATATCCACCATTAGCAGCTTCTGTATTTGCAGCTATTTCAGTAAAAGTATGCACTCTAGGAAGTTCACCTTCCATCCAAATGTATGGCTGAGCAAGCGCAGTAAGTTCATCCAAAGTACCACGTCCAAAGAGGTAAGAGGTGGCGAAATCTCGCTGCCGAAAAGAGGCTTTTGCTCTGTCCATAGCGAATCTCTCTGCTTCTAGAGCAGGTAACTTCTGTTTTGTGGCAAGGTCGAAAAGAGCTGTCAATTGAGTGAGTACTGTTTCCACAGCCTCCTGCGCCATCAGTTTCTGCCCGTCCGTGTGCAGTATCACCGGGGACTCATCAACAATCATTTCAAAAGTAGACTTGTTAGTAATTTTAATTGAAATTGGACGGCCATCCGCTGAATTGGCTAGAATTACCTTGGTATCCGGCGTTCTATCCGATGGACCAACGATACTGAAGTGCACCAGACGTTTGCCTTGAAGCGATACCAGAACAAGATCCTGGTCTTTATCTCCCGAGCCTCGCTGTATCTGATATCCCATGAATGCGGGCCACCAGTCGACTGTCTCCCCATTCGCAAAGGAGCTAAGCCATAGGGCGTCTCTAGTTCCGGGCACTATACCAGTGCGACCAGGTCCCGGAGAGCTCTGAGGATAGTATAGAACCGTAGGCAAATATTCCGCTGCGTTTACTACGCCATTGATTCGCGCCCCATAATCCTTTAACCATTCAGTGGTACCAGTGGAAGATTGAGTTGTGCGGATACTACTCCCTTCCCCTGGATCTTCCGAGAAGAAGCCTTTAAAACCGAATCTGCGGAGCGAGTCCATCGATGTAAAGAGATCTATTTTAGAAAGTGGCGATTTAATTGATACTTCTGAGGAATTTGCTGGAAGAGATGCTGTCTTGAGGCCAGATGTCTGATTATCCCTTGATTCAGAGTAACCCAACCCAGTCCCCAGGCACCACATTGTTCGTACAGACTGTTCTGCTTCACTGTATGCCGGCCCGAGTGTTCGCGCTTCCAGATGGGCAGAGCCAGCCGATACGCATAGCCCGTCGTATCCTGAATCACGACTGTTATTCCAAAAAATGGGGTGAGTATGAGTCCATGTGTACACCACGGGTACATCGGCAACCTCATGTTTCAAAACTTGTGCCATAGCGTTCATGTAGTAGCTGATACTCGCATTGCGGCATGTAAGGAAATCTTCCCACCACCTCGACTTAGATGCATTCGATACACGGGTTGGAGGAGAGTGGAGTTGATTATCATATAGATATGGAACTCCCTTAGCATTTGCCCAAAGGGGTATTAGATGGCTTAAAGACTTATGAGTAAAGGGTTCAGAATTGTCTAGTCCCCAAGCAATTTTAGCCTCATCAATATTGGGATATCGCCGCGCCAGATAACCTTCCCATTCCAGAAGAAAATTACTGGAAGAGGGTACCAGATAATCAGTTTCTCCAGCCAGGCACATACGAGACGCAAGCGGATCGAGGAAAAACCTAAATCCTTTGCCAAGTTTTAACCCAGCAAAATATTCGAGTAATTTATCCCGATAGTTGTCGAACTCATTCCAAAGATCGGGCAGCCCACCCTGGCTATTTGGGTCGATAGTTTTGTGGGGGTAAAGCAGCGCAACGATACGATCAGAGTTCACATTCTCCAGAGAGGCAGTAGCAATTCCATCTATAGTTTCAACTTCGTTTATTTTGAGTATTTTGCTGTCTTCGCTGGAACTTGTAATTATGTATAGATTCTTCTCTGAACCAGTGACATTCCATGTGGCAGAGAGAGAATTCTTATCGCTGAATCGGTAACTGTTCGGCTTGATCACGGTACCGAATATGGAGCGTCCTATCCCTTTTCCAAACTCCAATCCGTAGGTGAATCCATTCACCTCTAGATAGTCTATCAAGCGCTGAAGGGAATGAATAGGTACCTCAGTGAGGGATCCCGAGGGAGATATAATTATATCTTGAATACCAATGGATTTTAGCTTGTCGAGACGCTGTACATCGGCATCCCAGGCATCTGGCCTGTTATTGGAGAAAGATTTTGGTACGATCGACTGCCCAATGGGAAGATAGGCCTTTCCATCCCATTTAAGAGCATGCGCTCTGGTGATTGTCCAGTCATGCTTGCCTCCGCCGGAATCACTAAATGATCCGTTGCTGGTAAGTTTTGATACAGGAATTGGTGAAGAAGGCAGTGCAGTGGATATTCGATTTGGGGGATATCGTTTAGACAGCTCTTCAAGGCCATCAATTTTTTTGTTTCTTTGTGAGAACGATGGCTGTGTAACCATCAACAGCATCAGAAACATAGCGAAATGAGTACATATTCGTTCTCTAATTCTCTTCTTTGAGGGGATACGCTCGGGCGGAATCAGGTTCATGTTACAGGGACTTTCCTATCAAATCGTCGGCTTTGCGAGTTTCACTCATAGTAATTTACTGCTGCACAGTAATACTAATCGTGAGAAATTATTCAGTACTCCGCAACCGGCGAAAAATGAATAACTGTGACAGTATCTTCTACGGATATGTCGTCTGAGTAGATTCTGCGAAGAAGATGCAGGAGATCCTCTGCAGTACGAAACTCTGGATTCTCTTTCTGAATCTCTCGGGGTGACAACGCGTCAATTGTTTTTACTTCAACTCGATCCAAAATTGCTGCAAATAGTTTCTGACGCTTGCCAAATCTGGGGCCAATTGTGACCCATACAATCATTCCAGTCGAATATTTATCAGATTTATCGCCAAGTCGTATGGTAATCGACTTTCGCCCATTTCGCAATACTTCTTCATAAAATTCGGAGTAGAAATTTAGTGCAAACATACTGAGCTCATTTTCTGAGGGATGTAACGGAATCATCCTCTAAATCATACCTAAATACGCTAACATCGCATATTAAGAGTATATCATATCATAAAAATTTTGCGGCGTCAAATATCGCCGATGAAGTTACCAAGTAATAGTGATCAAGAAGTTAACTATCGTTCAAATTGAAAACAATTTTGTCGAATTTGCCGTTTGTTCCTGCACAAGAACTACTTAAGCCTATCATCAGGCAATATAACTTCTATGACCCTGAATTCTTCTGGTGGTATACAACTAGAGATACTACCTTCCTTGCCTCTGGCTATTACGCGAGGTTGAAAGGTAATCCATCGGGCACCAAAGCGTCGCTTCTAGACCACTTGCGCTGGTCTTCTGTAGCACGGCGAAAATATGCCGCAACCCTTAGTGCTGCAGCGTCCGGGATGCCGACATCTGATAGCGCCTGGTCAAACATGGTCAAACAGGCTTCGTCGAGTTCCACGTGGACCCCGTTGTAAGCATGTAACCGCTGTACAGAAGTCTCATCGCCATATCCACCTGTGTACAGCTTCGGTCCCCCCAAAGCCTCGGCAAGGTATGCGGCTAAGCGTTCGTCATGCTGCGGATGCATCTCATGTTCAAAGGGGTGAGCGGCGACAGGGTTCTCAAGACTCAACTCATGCCATCGGCGTGTTAGTTCCAAAATCCGGTCGAACCCACCGACCTGCTCATATAACGAACCTGCTTGTTTTTCCATTTGTGATGTCCGTCCATAAAGGGGGTTAGGCAAAACTGTTCTCGTCGGACTTTTGCATTTATACCTAACCAGTTTACATTTTATCTGGAGCTGATATTCCCAGCAGGTTGAGAAGGTTCCTCTGTACTATTCGGGCACCGTTCACCAGGGCAAGACGTGCGGAAGTAAGTTCCTTCGAGATTGGATCATCTGCACCAGGAAGAACTCGGCAGTTTTCATAAAAAACATTGAGTAAACTTGCAAGTTCCATACCGAAACGTGTCAAGCGGTGTGGAGAGTAGTCCCGAGCCGAAGAAGCGACTTCTTCCGGATAGTCCGTCAGCTTTCGCAGCAGTTCCAGTTCAGCCGCATGGGTGAGAAGAGCGAGCGCGGCCTTCGAGCCTGGCATCCTTTGGATACCCATTTCCTCTGCTTTGATGAGGATGTTCACCAATCGCGCATGTGCATACTGAACATAGTAGACAGGATTATCGTTCGACTGTTTTTTTGCCAGTTCCACATCGACGGTTGCGGGAGTGTCGTAGGAGTTCAGGAGAAAATAGAATCGCGCCGCATCCTTGCCTATGTCATCTATGAGATCCTCTTTTAGTTCGATAACATTGCCTTTTCGTTTCCCGCCTATCACAGCTTCGCCATCTCGCACGAGTGATACCATCTGTGTCAGAACGATCTCTAGCTTCTGAGGGTCGTGGCCAAGCGCAGCTACCCCCGCTTTGAGCCGCGCTACATAGCCATGGTGATCGGCCCCCCAAATATTGATAAGATGATTGAAACCTCGTTCGAACTTGTCATGATGATAGGCAGAATCGGCAGCGATATACGTCGCCTTCTCATTCGATCGAACTAAAACTCGATCTTTGTCATCTCCTAATTCAGACGATTTGAGCCAGAGAGCACCGTCATTCTCATAGGCGTATCCAAGGTCTTTCAGCTGTTGAATAGTTTTTTCTACAGATCCAGAACTATAGAGTTCGCTTTCGTAGTACCAGGTATCAAAGTGAATGCCGAAGGCTTCTAAAGCGCTTTTCTGGGCAGCCACCATTCTGGAGAGCGTCGCCTGTCGGAAGTAAGCATCTCTCTCATCTGCCGAGCACTTGAGAAATTTATCCCCCGATTCGGCCACTATTCCACGCGCTATATCTCGCACATATTCGCCTCTATATCCATCCTTGGGAAATACAACAGGAGAGATATCTGCGGCAGCCTTACTCGATTGAACTCCAGGCTCGATTGTATCCGCACCTCCATCTTCAGAAGAGGACATAATCACAGAATGACCGAACTCCTGCATATAGCGAACTAGAACCGTATGTGAGAACTTTTCCAGCTGAAGGGAATTGAGTGCATCGTTAATATAAAACTCACGAGATACTACAGCACCCTGAGAAGCTAATAGAGTGCTCAGGACGTCTCCCAGTACTGCAGCTCTTCCATTAACTACGCTGATTGGGCCAGTGGGGTTCGCACTCACAAACTCAACAAGAATTCGTTCTCCAACCATTTTGGAGCTGGTTCCATATTTTATATCTTCTAGTTCAATGAGCCGCAGTGTTTCATATAACCATTCTGGTTTGAGATAGAAATTCAAGAATCCCGGACCAGCTACTTCTGTGCGCAGCAATATTGGGCTTGCAGCCGGAATGTACTTCAAGATTTTTTCGGCAATTTCTCGGCTGTTATTCAGTCCGGCCATTTTTTTCATTGCCAATGCGATGCTGCAGGAGTAGTCCCCATGAAGTTTATTGCGAGGGGTTTCCAGAGAGATCTCAAAATCTGCATTTTCTAGAGTGTATTCACCGGCATCTCTGGCTGAAAGCACAGCCATTCGAATAACACGGGAAAGTTCATCGGTGATCACAAAAAGCGCTCCTTGAGAAGTTGCACAAGAGATTAGTGTGCAAGTTTTAACCATGTATTTTCGGCAAAAGTAGCAAGTCCCGTTACAAGCATAAGCCCTATAGCTGTTTGGATAATGCCCATCATCCATAGTCTACGCAAAGCGGGAGTTCGGGCTGGCGGTGTATTTATATAGATTGCCTGAAGCTGCTCGGCAGCACGGATACCGCTTGCGAGTTCGCGAGCAGATGCCGGGCGCGTTGTAAACCTTGCCTGCAAAAATGTGCCGAAGCGCTTCCAGTTATACCATGCGAACAGCCCCGCAGGAAGGATGCCTATATCACTCAAGCCGGGGATATACTGGAACGCCTGAAGTAGAGTAAAGAACAACATCGATGCCGCCATGATATTTGTTCCACATCTTGGGTGCGGCCGTGGCATTCTATCAACAACTTCAGGAATCAATGGTTCACCGCGCTCCATGGCATGGACTGTTTGGTGTTCGGCGGCATGATATCCTGCAATGCGACTGAATCTGATAAGAAGTATGAATACCAAGAACACAGTTAGTTTCATCAGAATCGAAATAATACCCAGAGTCGGATGACCGGGTGAAGGAGCAGAATCAAGGTCGGCAAGAGAAATTTCGGGCAGATTTACGATAGGGGAGATCAGGTGTGCCGCTCCCTTGACGATAGCCCCGGCGACCAAAAGGAGAACACCCGTCGCCGCTCCTGAGGCGATAATTGCAAAGTCGTTCACGCCTCCGCGCACATTCCCGTTTGTGAGGTAGACCCCGAAAGGTGTCGCCATCCCCCCGACATTGGATGGATAGCAAGGTATATAATCGGGAGTGAGGATGTCGGTGAGATTGATTATTCCGAGCAGGTAGTTCTCTGAGTCGACCACCGGAATCTGGATCAGGTTTGACTCCCTGCCGATCTCGACTATTCTTTCGAGAGTCGTATCCGCCGAGGCAAACGCCACTGGAGGTTCCATGAAATGGGAGATCGGGAGATTTATTGCGGAGCAAGTCTCCCAGCTGCTGCCGTCTTTCAGAATGTCAAAGATGATGCTCTGTGAAATCGTTCCGACTAATCTCCCGTGTAATTGAACCGGAAGTTCCGAGGCAGTAACTCTCCGCATAACCTGCAAAAACCTACCAATACTGTCTTCAGGAGAAAACTCGATTGCCGGCCGCATTAATGACTGGACAGTCTTACGTGTTGTTAAAAGATAGTCCGCAATTAATGAGTCAGATATGGAGGTGATTTCGGTCATAAAAATCCTTGCAAGCCTTGAAAACGCTAACTCAATAGGAGATTATACACGCAGGAGAAGGAGATTTGCAAGGCAGATTTCAGCCCTCACCCCCGACCCCTCTCCCAAAAACAGGAGAGGGGAGCCAGAATTATTTGGCCAGCACACTTCCATTATGGGAAAACGACTGTGGATTATTTAATACTCGTCGAAATATCGTAAAATTTATATCTAAGTCCCCCCTCTCTTGTTTTTGGGAGAGGGGTCGGGTGTGAGGGCTGATGAGTTAAAGATAGTCTCCACCCGGTACAAATACACGACCACACTTCCAGCATCGATCATCGCTATCTGCAGAGATACTCTTGCATTTTTTGCAGATATGCAGTTTTGCAGGAAATTTTTTGCACTGAGGGCATCTCTTGGTATCGTTAAATACGAGTGCTCCACAGTGTCCGCACGCAACTGCTTCGTTGGAATTTGACCGGGTGATGCCGTGTTCCATGGCTACTTCCTGGCAGGTGTGGCTGCAGTGGCACGCCAGTACTTATGAAGAGATAGACCGAGAATGAAAACTGCACATACTGCCCACAACCCGGCCCAGGCGCTTGGAGGGAGGAAGGGATAGGCCTTGCTCATGAACCCAGCGTCATTTTCATTCATTCCTGAATTCGTGAGGCCAAGTAGAATTCGAATATCACTCAAAGCATTCAGACTGCACTGCACCGCGATGAAACTGGCCATAAACAGCGATGCTGCAGGTGGGAGGACTCTGGCTAATCCCCAAAGACAGAGGGTTAGACTAAGCCCTGCTGAGATCGTGAAGATATCTCTCGCCCAAAATAGCGTGATAAATAGAAGACAGATCGATCCGGTAATCAGAGTTACTCTTCCGGCGTTCTGCCAGCGATTCAACCGGCCAACATGAAGCATTACAGCTCCAAAAATGGTGGTTCCCAGATACCCTCCAGAGAGGGTTAGCCACTGAAAGAACGGACTCTGTAGTGTTTGCGTGACGCCGCTTCCACTCGGATCGACTCGAAGTGAAACCACTGACCCACCCGTTATCGTTGCGGCGATTGCATGGCCGCTCTCATGAACAAAGGTCACAAATAGTCTTAGAGGGTATAGAACAATGTCGGAATATGGGATAAACCATAGCGCAGTTGTTATTAGCGTTGCAAGAATGAGCAGCTTGCGAGATAGTTGGTTACCATTTGGTTTTGGTGGTATTAAGACTCCAGTACCACCAGCATTATATTTCGTTACTTGTCCGTTCATGAAATCAATCCTCTCAATACGTAAATGGCATTTGTATCACTTCTATTATACTTATACGTAAGAACTTTTTCCAGTGCTTCACTATTATTGGTTTATGGCAGGGTACTGCTAGTTCCGTTCTGGTACAATAGTGTTCTTAATGATATTTACACTGGAGCAGAATGGAAACTCTCTCTACGATTTTTGGACAGGAAGCCGCAGTTGCAGCATTGAAACGAGCACTCACTTCCGATTCCCTGGTCGGTTCTTATCTATTTGTTGGTCCCTCTGGAGTAGGTAAGAGCGCTCTCGCTAACGCATTTGCACGAGCGGCTGCCTGTCTGAATCCCATAAAGGATCCGTTCGATGCTTGCGGTGTATGTGATTCCTGCCGCAGACTTGCTACAGGTACGCATCCGGATGTATTGACGATCTCTCCTGCAGGCGAACAGACTCAGATATTCCAGTTTTGGGATAGGGACAATAAGCCTCCTGGCGTTCTCTCTCGCACACTCAACTATGCGCCGACTCTGGGACGCAAGCGAGTCTATATAATAGAGCAGTGTGATACTTTGACTCCCTCCGCCGCGAACAGCCTGCTCAAGGTTCTAGAGGAACCGCCTTCGTATTCACTTTTTATTCTGCTTGCGCCTCATTCATCCAGAGTACTCCCTACAATTGTTTCCAGATGCCAGATGGTTCGTGTCAACGCGGTTTCGGTACAGGAGTTAGCTGACTATCTACAAAAGTCACAATCTCTTCTCAGGCATCGGGCAGAGACGCTTGCCGGTTATGCTGAGGGCAGAGTAGGGCAGGCAGTGCGTATGGCAGAGGTTGCCGGCGTAAGTACAGAGATATCGCTTGTGCTGGACTTTGCTGAGACTCTGCCTCGTGCTCCACTGGCGCGTGCATTGAAATCGGCAGAGCAGATGCGTAAATTAGCCAACCAGATGAAAGCAGCTGTAGGAGCTGAACCGGCTGAATCCGCAGAAAGCGGTGAATCTGATTCTAGTTTGGCCAAGGAGAAAGCCAGTCGGAAGCAGCTTGCAGCAATATTCGATCTACTGACTGTTTTTTATCGGGATTTGTTAGTGGCTAGTTCGGGAGAGTTGTCCGAATCATTGGTAGTAAATAAGGATCGCCAGGAAACATTAACAGTTCTAGGAAGATCGGGTTCCCCTGAAAGATGGATGGGGTGTATCGATTCTTTGATAATTGCCCGCCGCCGCCTTGATGCTAATGCCAACATAGCTCTTGTTACTGAAATGCTCGCGATCGCGCTTCTATCGTGAAGCTTTACCCTCACTCCCGGCCTCTCTCCCTGATTCCCTCGTACCTCGGAGTGAGAGAGGAGAATAACTGATAAATTTGCACTTCGCAAATGATAATTCCTAATTGCAGTGTAATTACTTATATACTCTCTCCCTTATCCCTAACGAGGAACGAGTGATGAAGGGAGAAGGGCCGGGAATAAGGGTGAACCTGATAAATACAGATAGACTTAAGCCAGAGTCATCCCTCTCCTCTGTTTTTGGGAGAGGGACTGGGATTGGGGGCAAAAATGCAAGTTTGTCTGAACTCGGATTTAAATGGATATGATGATTTGCTATGATTACCCTAGCTCAACATATACAGCGCAACTACCCAGAACTCTTGCTGCCTCCGTTCAAACGCAATCCGGTTAAATGGTATGCTTGAGTTATAGTTTCACTTGTGAGAAGTAGATCGAGCATTACCGATACACGCGCAGCCTGCCGGATGCCGTCGCCAGATTTATTATTCTGGATGGAATAATTTCAGGGCCTAGTGAATATATGAAGTGTGGTCCATCCCCATATGATGGATTCTTGCTGCTCCAATCCCACGATGGTGGAAGCCCGGGCATGTCTGCTGAATTCGTGCTCACTTCATAGCTATCTACATGATGAATAGACTGAAGTTGTCCATTGTATCTGAACGCCATATAGTTAGGGTGCTCTTTTGGCCATCCATTACCAACCGGATGAAAATAACGCCTTTTATCTCGAACTATGTCAATCCAGGAAATTGATCCGCCTTCCGGAGCACCGTTGCCCAGCCGAGACTGTATGTTATGTCGTTTTCTTTCTTCCCTAAAAGTTCGAACACACTATGGATTTCGTTTCCGTATATCGAAATAGCAGTGTTGCTTGTCGTGGGAGACATAGTGATAAAATCCTCATTTATTTTCACGAGAATAACGCCGTTTATAAGCGATGTCGTGGCGAGACTTGCTCTCCATTACGCTAAGTTCATTTAATTCAAGTTTTGAAGCGAGTTCACGCAAATCCGTTACTCGTGAATATAGCATGAAATCCACATTGCAATCGATGGTGGCTACAAGTGATGCGGCAGCCTCCTCTGAACGTCCATCTTCGGCCATTCTTAACGCTCGCGCTTCGACTGTAGCGACTTCGAGCTCCACTGCTCTAGTACGCATAGGCCAGTCTTGTGGAGCGGTGTTGACGACAGCTTCGCTCGCGTATGTAAATATTGCATCTGCCGACACATTTGAGGCCACTTCCGTCGTTCCAAAATAGGAGAGATCTATACCGTAGTTGGCAGTGCCTGTTTTGTCTGAAGGTAACAGCGTTTCAAAGCATATGACGCGCTCGCTGCCTGCGAATAGATCACCAAGTGGGACTATTATTTCGCGCCCCAGTTGATCATGAGGAATATCCCCTAATAGATTAAGTGAGGCACCGGAAGGGGCAGTGATTTTCAGCACCGTGCGGCGCGCATTAACCGTAAGGAGTTCTCCTAATTCCTGCTGAAACAATGTTGGAATTGCGGAAGGATGCTCGATAAAATAGTAGTGACCGCCACCGTTGGTCGCCATGCCTTCTAACAGGAACTGGTTGAAGTCGGGAGCGACCCCAAAAGTTGACGTTGCGACTCCACGCATTCGTAACTCGCCAGCGTGTCGCTCCAATTCCACCTGGCGTATTTCACCATGATTAGCCTGACCATCAGTAAGTAGAAGGCATCTTTGTATCCCTTGGGGCATAGGATGAATGGCAACTTCGTTAACTCCATGAAGCCAGCCATCAAAAAGATTGGTATTTCCCCCTGCTTGCAGGGCTTTGATACGCGCTTTCAATTCCGCACGCGCTTTCGCAGAGATTGTCGTACACTCTGAAATGCATTTCACTTCATGATCAAAAGCGAAAATGGAGATTTGATCACGCTCTTGCAGGCAGTCGAGAACATAGCAGGCGGCCTGCTTTAAATACTCTAACTTGGAGCCACACATCGAACCGCTGCGGTCTATCACAACGGCAAGATTGAGAGGAATTCGTTCGCTAGTGTATGGAACATCTGATGCAGAAATAGTGATCTCTATCAGTCGCTTATTCACGGTTTCAATGCATACAAGTTGGCAGTCCTGACGAACTTCTAATTGAACGGTTTCGGTACTCATGATGATGATAACCCTTTCTGATTGACTATTCATGTAATCAATATGCTGCGGTCTGTTTAAATATGAGGCTTGCGCAATGTCTTCGCAAAATCGAGCAGGGCCTTTAAATATTCCTGTTCATGCGGTGAAAGTGATTGACGTGCATAAATCACAATATTAGGTGTAAGCGTGATGTGATCCCAGGTTTCCACATTCGATATCTGAAGTGGGGCAGCAAGCTGCTGCACAGCGTGCACTTCAAAAGAATTGCGGCTCTTCTGGCTCAGCAGGCGCTGAGTATACTCAGCAGCTAGATTTGAAACAGGAGACTTGCTCTGGAACTCATATCGCGAAAGTTCGGCAGTTACATCTCCATGACTGAGCAACTCAAGTTTCGCACGAATATCCGGAATCGGAAGAAATGACTGCTTGTACCTCAATGCCAGTTTCAGACGGTCAAGATGTGCTTGTGTAAACTTTCCTCGATCATCCGGCTTACGCAGTAACCCTTCCGCAATATAGTAGCGAATAGTACGTGGACTAATTTCTTCACCAAGTTCCTTAAGAATCGCCTGTGATAATCCTTCGATGGAAAAGGTTGTATTATCCAAATAATTATCCTCCATATTATATTATACAGTTACACCGTAACTGTATAATACTATACTGCGTTTTTTACCGAATGTCAAGTACTTCAACTTTTTAGGGTTAATATCTAAATGGCGTAATAGATTCGATTTAATTATTCTCAATTTGCATTGACTTCATCCGGAAATGAATATACAATGTACGTGTATCAGCCCGGGAATAAAATCATTTGAAATTCTAGAGAATAACTGATGACCTGGAAGGCAATGCCGTTCGACAGCAGAAAAGAAATGGAAATAATGCAAGATATCAGCACGCGATTAGGCGCGAAGTTACTTTTTAGCGTCACTTTACTATTACTGTTAGAAACAAGCATTGGATTTTCATCGGGCAGGGTGTTGGCGGCTCCTTTCGCCTATATTGCTAATTATGATGATGGCAAAGTCGCAGTTCTTGACACAGCAACCAACACTATTACAGCCACTATTACTGTAGGAACAAAACCTTACTCCGTCGCTATTACCCCAGATCAAAAGCATGCCTATGTCCCAAATAACGGTGACAGCACCGTTTCAGTAATTGACCTTGCTACAAACACTGTGGTGACAACTATCCATGGCACTGGTACCAAGCCGACTTTTATTGCATTCACATCAGATGGTTCTCGTGCCTTTGTAACCAATAATGGAGATAGTTACGTTTCGTCATTGATACGGCGGCAAATACTATCACGGGCAATATTAATGTCGGATACCAGCCTTTCGCAATAGCTGTAACTCTTGATGGCACTCGGGCTTACGTCGCCAACCAGGGCATCTCGTCGGTCTCAGTTGTCGACCTCTCAACTAAAAACGTGACATCTAACATCGGGGTAGGAAACAATCCCTCCGGCGTCTTTATCACTCCAGATGGCGCCCATGCCTACGTGTGCAGCCCCTCGGATGGAACGGTTTCGGTTATAGATACTACTACAAACAGCGTCACAACTACACTCAATCTCGGTGGACGACCTTTTGGGATGGTCTTCACTCAAAACGGACAGTTCGTGTATATCGCAAATTTCACGCTTCAGAATATTGCTGTCGTCGATACAACCACCAATACTGTCTCCGCGACCATATCAGATACTGGAAATAATGTCTCTCTATAAGCGAAAACACCTGATGATTTGCACATTTACGCCACACATGAGTACACCAACTCGGTATCCATCGTTGATGTAACCTCCAATACCGTCACATCAAAGATTCCTATCGGCAACCATCCTATGGGGTTAGCTATCCCTCAGGGCGTGCCAGCGCTCAAAAACCTTACTGTTAATCCGAATGTTCTGAGTAGTGGTAATTCCGGAACTGCATCTGTAACACTTACTGCCGTTGCTGTAAGCGATACTGCAGTATCGCTCGCCAGTTCCGATCCTTCCGTTTCAATCCCTGCAAGTGTGATTGTTCATGCCGGGAGTATAACCGCTTCATTCAGCGTGTCGACTACTACGGTTTTGGCAGATACTTCGGTAATGCTTACAGCTTCTCTAAATAGCATCTCCAAGCAGGTTTCACTTCTGGTGACCCAGAGCAAAATACTCTCCCTCAAACTCACACCTACCAGCGTGGTTGGCGGAGAAATTTCGACAGGAAAAGTTACATTGAGCGCAGCTTCGCCCGCCGAAGGTTTCGTCGTAAACATTAGCAGCTCTAATACCTCAGCTGTAGCAGTTTCCGCTTCGGTAACGGTACCTGCAGGAAGCAAGACAGCAACATTCCCAATCACCAGTCTGGCTGTCTCAGTTCAGAAGAAGCCGATTATAAGCGCTACAACAGGGGTAACTAAATCTACGACGCTTACTGTCAATCCGTGAGCAATCACATTCATTCCCTCTCGCAAAAGCAGAGAAGGGATGACTTATCGAGCGGTTTATTTTACAAAATCAATTTCATCCAGACCCAATTCAACCTTGTCTCCTACAACAATCTCACCCTCTTGGATCACGAAGCAGTCGAGTGCGAGTTTGCCATCAAACCGCTGATAAATATCCTGTGTGATACCTTTATCCTGAATTTGTGTGTCGGGATCAAATGAGGTCATGATACATCGCAGGCGTAAATTCTTTACTCCGATTAATGCATTACCTATACGCAAACTCTGCCCGGGCCACTCTCGCTCCGCTAGCCCTTCCACACTTCCTATTACTATATTTGGACGCAGCCGGCGAAAGTCGTGCCCAAAGGCTGCAATTGCGCCATCGGTTGCTATGAGCAGAGGTAATACGTCGAAACGCTCTTCACCCTCGTACCGAACCAGTTTGGCACCTTGTCCGGCAATCTTTTCGATGTCAGCCAGCACTTCCGGGCTGTTCCACAACCGGCCGTCCACTAAAGGTTCGCCATCAGAGTTCAGTGTCCCCTGATGGCCTAAAAGCGCTGGATGAGTTCGGGAGGTGACAACTCTGCCCTGCGCATTCTCGACATGCACAACTCGGTCGCCTTCCAGGCCGAGTCCTCCCATATGAACTCGCTGCAAGCTCTCACCTGCCATAGTTTTTACCGGATAACGCCAAAGCTTCGTTATTTCCATTGCACTATACCCTTCCCTAATTTTCATCGTTCAGTGACTTTGCACGGCTGCTAGGATTCGTCCAAATCGTTATAAGTAATTTATTTGGTTTAACTGGAATAGTCATGGTTTTGGTTTTCATCTTGCAAATCCTGCTCATCCATGTAAAATTCGGGTTTTGAAAAATAGATCAAGCACTTAACTCACAAATTCCATGAGATTATGAATTCTTACTTTCCTTTTCATAATTTAATTAAAATAGACACGCAGGATATGCAGGATAAAAACCTCCCCCAGTAACAGCAAATTGTAATAAGGTGGAGCGGACAAGAAATAATGGCGGTATAATGAATTATCTACTGCAACAATAAGCGTCCGGTATTGTCAGATTGTTATAGTTCGCAGCATCTGAAGGAATAGAGGAACGCAATATTCATGCGATTTTTCCGAACACTCATAACAGGACTTCTATTAGGTCAGTATGCTACACAAGCGTTTTGCAGCCCGGAAATTTCGCGAAGCACTAATGCGTCCACTAAGCCCGTCGCTCGACAGATTAGTTTCCTTAACGATCTTGTTCCTGCTTTAACTACCCTTGGGTGTAATCAGGGCGCATGTCATGGCGCTGCGGTTGGCAAGGGTGGATTCAAGCTCTCACTGCGAGGATATGCTCCCGAAATGGACTACCTTGCGTTAGCCCGACAGTTCGGCGGACGCAGAATCAGTGTCGTTCAGCCGGAAAATAGTCTTTTCCTCCGCAAGCCACTCATGGTATTGCCCCATCGCGGCGGTAACGTTCTTCATAAAGGGACGTCGGAATACCAGATTCTGCTAAGCTGGCTCAAACAAGGCGCTCCAGCTCCTGTCGATACAGATCCGCATGTAGTTCGGCTGGAGATCGATCCCGCGAATAAAACCCTTACTCCTCACGCCAAACTCCCGATGCATGTACTTTCACACTTTTCCGATGGAACTGTGAAAGACGTTACGCACTGGACTCGTTTTGGTACAAACGATGAGAATATCGCAACAGTTGCGCCCGGTGGGAAAGTCCAGATGGCAGGGTTCGGTGAGACAGCTATCACAGTCAGTTATCAGGATAAAGTGGCTTTCGCTCGGGTGGCAGTGCCTTACCCGAACAAGATTGAAACTGCAGAATATACCAAGCTTCCACGTACGAGTTATGTCGATGATCTAGTCTATAAGAAACTCTCTGCTCTCCGGCTATGGCCCTCCCGAATGAGCACCGACGGCGAGTATGCACGCCGCCTTACTCTTGATCTGATGGGAGGCATTCCAACAGAGGAAGAGCTCAAAACATTCATCGCAGATAATTCGCTTAATAAGCGCGATAAACTCATCGATACTTTGATGGCACGTCCGGAGTATATCGATTTCTGGACTTACAAATGGTGCGATCTGCTTCGCGTGAACAGAGGTACCCTGAAAGATAAAGGGATGTGGGCTTTCTACGAGTGGGTTCGCCAGTGTGTTGCTCAAAATATGGGCTGGGACGAGATGGCGCGGCAGGTGCTCACGGCCCGTGGAAACACGTTCCTTGATGGGCCGGCTAACTACTTCCGAACATCCCAAAAGACCGAAGAGATGGCAGAGAACGTGAGCCAGGGTTTCCTTGGAATCCGGGTTCAGTGCGCTCGATGCCACAATCATCCATTGGAGAAGTGGACTCAGAACGAATACTACGGAATGGCAAACCTTTTGGCCAGAGTTGGCCGGAAGGTGAATAACGATCCGTGGGTGAACGATGATATGACGGTCTACAACACATCCACCGGCGATCTGGTTCAGCCGAGGCTTAATCGCGTTATCGATCCAAAACCTCTTGGTGGCCCAATACTCGCAGCAAACGCGCCACGTGAACGGAGGAGTTTCCTAGCAGAGTGGATGACCCGCCCGGACAACTGGTTTTTCTCCCACTGTATGGTGAACCGCGTATGGGCGCATTTCATGGGGCGCGGCCTGGTGGAATCTGTGGACGATCTGCGCGAAACGAATCCGCCTACCAACCCAGCTCTATTCGATGCTCTTACCGACGATTTTGTAAAACATAATTTCGATCTCAAATATCTCATGCGGCGAATCGTGACATCCAAGGTTTATCAACTCTCTTCTGAGCAGAATCCTCGCAACCGCCAGGATGATCGCTACTACAGCCGATATTTTGTAAAACGACTAACCGCGGAAGAGCTGCTGGATGCCCTGGGTAAGGTAACGGGGCAGCCGGAGGTATTCCCTGGAATTCCAACGAGTTATCGGGCGGAGCAGCTTCCTGACACCCATGTCCGTTCCGACTTCCTCGATAGTTTTGGTCGTCCTGCCCGCCAGATTACCTGTGAATGCGAACGAAGCCAGGAGCCGAGTATGTCGCAGGCTTTGGTGTTCATTAATGGAGATACACTCAATAAAAAGGTCGTGGCTGATGGCGGTCTGGTGCAGACTCTGATTCAGTCCAAGAAGACAGACAGCGAGCTTTTGGATACGC
Source organism: Chthonomonadaceae bacterium (assembly GCA_025352825.1). Classification (GTDB taxonomy): domain Bacteria; phylum Armatimonadota; class Chthonomonadetes; order Chthonomonadales; family Chthonomonadaceae; genus JANXSG01. Next base: position 70,324 of record JANXSG010000047.1, read on the forward strand.
TCTACTGGACTGCCCTGGGAAGATCTCCTGCCAATATGGAGAGAACTGCAAATCTTGCCGCTTTGAGCGCCGCTCAGGCTCCGCCTATCGGTCAGTCGGTAAAAACCGCTTCTAAACCCTCCACACGCAGAGCAGCCTTTGAGGATTTATTGTGGGTATTGGTGAATAGTAAAGAGTTCCTGTTTAATCACTAGTTATTTTGCCTGACCCCCGGCCACTTCCCTGACCGCATGACCGGTAAAGCTGTTCATGCTAGGGAAGGGGAGTTCACAAGGGAATATGTGCGGTGCTATGAGATTAAACAATTAGTAAGACTTTTATGCTTGTAAAGCTTTCTTTCTAGCTCCCCCTTCCCTAACGAGGAACGAGTGATCAGGGAAGAGGGCCGGGGGGTTAGGCAAAATAATCTCTTGGAACAGTTCGCGGGGATAAACCATGATAGAATTCGGACACGAAACAGTACAGACATGTGATGGAAAATCGCGGCGTGAATTTCTGCAGATCGGGGCGGCAGGATTCCTGGGGTTGACTCTGCCCGAACTGTTTGCGTCTCAGAAGGCGATGGCGTCGACAAAGATCGACAATGAGATGTCTGTAATTCTGGTTTTCCTTTGGGGTGGGCCGCCTCATCAGGACACCTTCGATATGAAACCCGATGGCGCCTCCGAAATCAAGGGGCTGTTCAAACCAATCAATACGAATGTCTCCGGAATTCAGATATGTGAACATCTTCCGCAGTTGGCGAAGATTGCGGATAAGTACACGATCATCCGTTCCGCAACGCACGATCAGACGGTACATGCGCAAGCAGCGCACTACACTCTCACCGGGAACAAGATTGCGCCAGGCCGCGAAGCTCCCAATCTGGCCGCAGTCGTGAATCGGTTCCTTCCCCAGAAAAATGCTCTTCCCGAATCGTTTCATATCGGTCCAAGGATGTATGATACAGCCGGAAACGGCCCAATTGGGCAGGATGGGGGATTCCTCGGGAATGTCTGTGCGCCATTTCGAGTTTTGGATTCGACCGCTCCGCCTGATAAGCTCGCCGCGCTCACCCCGCCTACCGGGATGACCGGAGACCGCCTTAACCTGCGCCGCGAACTGTTCAAAGTGGTCGATGGGTTCCAGAGCAGGGTGGAGAGCGGTGATACCAAAATCTATGATGCGGCCTATGAGAAAGCTTTCTCCTTGGTGACCTCACCGGAAGCAAAGAAAGCGTTCGATCTTTCCAAAGAGCCGGTCAAAGTCCGGGATCGATATGGGATGACTCAGTTCGGGCAGGGTCTGCTGATGGCGCGTCGCCTCATCGAATCAGGTGTCAGGTTTGTGCAGGTCAACTGGAGAGCGCACCCAATCAATGACGATGTCGACAGAATGGGATTCGACAACCACGGAGATAACTTCAACCGATGTAAACGCCAGCTCCCCGAACTCGATAAATCGGTTTCTGCGCTCATCGAGGATGTTTACCAGCGAGGAATGGACAAGAAAACTCTGGTTCTGGTAACCGGCGAATTTGGCCGCACTCCCGTCAATGGATCTGCCGGGCGAGATCACTGGCCGTTCGTATACAGCTACCTCATCACCGGTGCGGGCATACCTGGCGGGCGAGTTATCGGGGCCAGCGACGCCCGTGCCTCCTATCCGGCACACACACCGGTCACTCCAGAAGATACCTACATGGAGATCTGCCGACGTATGGGAATGGACGTCTCTCTCAAACTGCGTGAATCACGTATCGTAAAAGATTCCGCTGGTATTCCAGGTCTCTACGCCTAAATTATCTGAGATCGGATCAACAAGAAATTTAACAATAAATGCATTTTTAACCACGAAATACACGAAACACACGAAAAAATAATCCTATGAGCCTTGTTCAAAAGTCGGGTGTTATTTTAATATCGTCAATTTTTTTACCTAACCCTCCGACCCGCTTCCCTCCACACGTAAACGATAAAGCAGTTTGCGTTAGGGAAGGGGGGGATTAACGATCAAGAATCCCCCTTCCCTCCGAGGTACGAGGGAATCAGGGAAGGGGTCAATGGGTTAGGTAGAAAACAAAAGTAAATTGTGAGCTCCATGACTTTTGCAACTACCTCTATGCTTTTAAGATTCAGGTATATGCTCGAATATGCTTTTAAGATTCATGTGTATTCTCGAAATTCTTCAATCTGAATTTTTTTCGTGTATTTCGTGTATTTCGTGGTTAATATAAATTCTCACCTCACATTTAATTCAACCTCATTATGATCAACTCTGAATCGTTCTATAAATATATCTTTCAGCCTTTTTTCGTACTTCTAATATTCGCAGCCTCGCAATCCCTCTTGTTTGCACAAGCGCCAGAGATTTCGGGTTCGTTTCCTTCGGGAGGCCAGGTAGGAACAAACGCTGTTATCAAGATCGATGGAAAGAATCTTCAAAACGTCCACCTGTTACTGAGCGGAAGTAATATAAAAATAAATTCGGTTAAGACCAACCCCGCTGGTGATCAGACTGAAATTACGATGGCTATTGATGCAATGGCAGCTCTAGGACCCCGTGAGATCCGATTAGCGAATGAAAAGGGAGTATCGAACCCTACCCGGATGTGGGTCGGGGTATTTCCTGAGATCGACGAGAAGGAGCCTAACGACACTTCGCAGCAAACACAGGAGATTCTGAAAACACCCATCACTATAAACGGTCGAATACAGGCAACTGCAGATCAGGACTTGTACACTTTTCATGCGGATTCAGGAGAGACGTGGGTGTTCGACTGTAATGCGGCGAATATCTGGTCTCACCTTGATCCTCAGATCGAACTTCGGGATGAGATAGGCGCAACGCTGCAGTCAGCGGAATCTTTCTGGCAAAGCGATCCTCGTCTTGTTTATAAATTTAAGAAGAGCGGAACGTATACACTTATCGTGCGAGATACGCAGTTCTTCGGTGGGAACGACTATTTCTACCGATTGACAGTCGGTCCCATTCCCATGATCACTGGATTTCTCCCGCGCGGTGGTCGACCAGGCAGCAGTGTTCAGTTGCGCCTGAAAGGAATCAACATCGGTAAGCTTGATCAAGCGATTGTGGCAGTACCTAATCCATCTTCCTGCAGCGATACATGGATATCAATACCGACTCTCAACGGCCCTTCACTTCCTATTCCATTTATCGCGAATGCCGGTAAACCGCTGATGACTTCAGTTGAATCAATATTCAATAACTCTCTTCCTGCGATGCCGATAGCTATGGATGGGTGTTTTGAAACAAAGTCGGTTCGATCTTTCAAATTTCATGCCGATGCAAAAGAGGTGATACTATTCGATCTGCGGGGACGGCGTATCGGATCTCAAATCGATGGCGCTCTGAGAATACTGAACAGCGCAGGGAAAGAGATTGCATCGAACGACGACGCGATCGGTAAGGACGCCCGAATCGAATGGACTGCCACGGAACCAGGAAACTACACTCTGGAACTTAGAAACATAGAAGAGAAGACCGGTCCCTACTGTTTTTGGCGGCTTGAAGTATCGCATCCCGAATCGGATTTTGATCTGAAGATCAATACGGATCGACTGAGTGTCGGGGCGGATGGCACCACGATCTTGAATGTACAGGCAGAGCGGTTCAATGGGTTTGAGGGCATTATTTCGCTGCGCGCTTTCGACCTTCCCGAAGGTGTGACCTGCAGTGGAGGGCAGATTGGGAACGGCCAAAACAGTATAGATGTGACTCTCACCGCGAAAGGCGCCGTTCCGCTGGAATGCAAACCCATACGATTTATTGGCAATTCATCTTTTCAAAAGCACAAGATTTCTCATGAGTTCACAGCTAGAGAGCAGTATATGCCCCGTTCCATCGATCCCGCGATGTTCCAGGACGACAGTTATCGACGGCCGTATCGTGAATGTGCTCTTCTTCCCCTGGCAGTGGTGGCTCGAGTGGAGACGTTTGCTCTCGAATCTTCCTTGAATTCAATAAAGTTCTTGCCTGGTAAAACGGTCGATATAGCGGTACACGCACGGCGGAAAAAGGGTGACAAAGGCGGCGATATCAAAATTGAAGTGCGCAATCTTCCACAAAAAGTAACTGTCTCGGCTGCCACCTTGACAGGAGTTCAGGAAGATGCGAAAATAACATTCACTGTGGCGGCAGATGCGCCACCCGCAATTGGGAATATGATTGTGGTGGGGTCACTTGGTGGGGCTCAGCAGGCAGCGCCGGCTGTCGCATACGAACTGCATAAATAGATTTAGAGGAGCTGTCATTGAATAAAATATCCAGGAGAAAGATGTTGCAGGATGTAACTCTAGCCGCTGGGCTTAGCGCGGTAGGCGGTGTATGGTCGGAAGGAGAACCGAAACCGTCTCGATCTCCCAATGAGAAGCTGAATATCGCGTGTATTGGTGTTGGGGGGCAGGGAGCGGGCGACCTGGAGCATGTGAGTTCAGAGAATATTGTCGCTATGTGTGATGTCGATTCCGCACGGGCTGCCAACTCCTTCAAAGCGCATCCGAATACACCGAAGTACACGGATTTTCGGAAAATGCTGGAGCAGAAGGATATCGAAGCTGTAACGGTGAGTATCCCCGATCATAATCACTATGTCGCCACCACTGCGGCTATGCATCTTGGCAAACATGTCTATTGCCAGAAGCCTCTTACACACTCCGTGCTGGAGGCTCGGCATCTCGCGAAACTGGTGGAGCACACAAAATTAGCTACTCAGATGGGGACGCAGGGACATGCATTCGAGGGTTATCACAAATTGGTGGAAATTATTCAGTCCGGCATGATCGGGAATGTGACCGAAGTGCATGTCTGGACGGACAGGCCGAATAACTGGTGGCCGCAAGGAATGAAAAGTGTTCCTGCTAAATCTTCAGTTCCTTCCACGTTGGATTGGCAGCAGTGGCTCGGCCCGGCAGCAAATCGCGACTTCAGCTCCAAGTATCTGCCTTTTGTCTGGCGTGGCTGGTACGATTTTGGAACCGGCGCGCTTGGGGATATGGCATGCCATTTGATGGACCCGATCTTTTGGTCTCTCAAACTAACGCATGTCGATAGTGTGGAAGCCAGCAGCGAAGGCGGTTCAGAGATCAGCCCTCCCACCTCCTCCATCATTAAATACAATTTCCCAGCGAGAGGGGAGCTTCCGTCAGTTCAGGTTATCTGGTACGACGGCGTCAATCGTCCGTCCAAGGATCTATTAGGTTCGGATACTGTACCCAAAATAGATAACGGTTCGTTGTTTGTTGGAGATAAGGGTAAGCTGCTTGTTAATCACGGTGATAATCCTATTCTGCTCCCGCTGGAAAAATTTGCAGATGCCAAACTCCCAACCCCAACTCTTAAACGATCACCAGGGCACTATCTGGAGTGGATAAATGCGTGTAAGACCGCCGGCCCGACCGGTTCGAATTTCCGATATGCCGCCGCTATGACTGAATCCATCCTGCTGGGAAATGTGGCGCTTCGATCCGGAAGTAAAATCGAGTGGGATGCTATTCATGGGAAAGTCAAAAATCTCCCAGATGCGGATAGGCTTCTTCACAACCCATATCGACGCGGATGG
>JANXSG010000054.1 GCA_025352825.1 Chthonomonadaceae bacterium
GGCAGCATGTGTGCTTGCCGAGGCGGGACTTCAGGTGCTCCTTCTGGAGCGAGGTAGAAATCTCAGTTTCGATGAAGTATCACGAGATAATCTGAGAAATCAGCGCCTTTCACAGTACGGGCACAACGCCGGCCCAGATATCGTGGGGAACCCCAGGTCAATGCTAAGCAGTGATGGCAGTGAGCAAATCATCTCTCCGCACGAAGGTGGATATCATAACAATGCTGCCACTCTGGGCGGTGGCACGCGAGTGTACGGCGCTCAGGCCTGGCGTTTCATGCCACAAGATTTTCGGATGGCAACCACATATGGCGTTCCCGAGGGCAGCTCGCTGGCAGACTGGCCAATCAGCTACGAAGACATGGAACCCTACTATCATCGAGCAGAGCAGGAAATGGGTGTATGCGGTTCGGATGAAGGAAACACGCATTGGGGCAAGAGGGAAGCGAAATATCCCATGCCTCGTGTTCCTAAGACTCTCTCAGGCAAAGCATTGGAACGTGGGGCAGAAAAGCTAGGGTGGTGTACGCATCCTGTCCCGCTGCTGATCAATAGTGTGCCCTATAATAATCGCCCAGCCTGTGTGGAATGCAAATTCTGCGTCGGGTTTGCCTGTCCTTCAAATTCCAAAAATGGAACACATAATACCGTCATTCCCCGCGCTCTGGCTACCGGCAGATGTGACCTTGTCTGTGATGCGATGGTGGAGAAGATTGAGACGAATAGAGACGGACGTGTAATAGGTGTCTCGTATATTGTTATTGCGAACGGAACTACACTACGCCAATCAGTAACATCAAAGCTGGTGATCTGTTCCGGAGGGGCGGTGGAATCTGCGCGGCTTCTGTTGAATTCACGATCGGATAAGCACCCTCACGGCCTGGGAAATGAGCATGATCAGGTAGGGCGGCATTTTCAAGGGCACTACTATCCTGGAGCATTCTCGATTAATGAAGAGATAACCTATGATGGTATTGGCCCCGGCCCTTCCATTGCCACCACTGATTTCAATCATGGAAATCAAGGCATTATTGGCGGAGGAATGCTTGCAAACGATTTCGTAAAACTGCCGATTATGTTTTGGAAAACCGCTCTGCCCCCAGAGCTCCCAAAGTGGGGGGCTATCAACAAAAATTGGATGCGCGATAACTATCGCCGTTATTTACAGGTAATGGGGCCAGTCCAGGAGATTCCTAGTCCTGATGGACGAGTAACAGTATCCCCTAACGTATCCGACAAGTTTGGAATTCGCGTGGCACAATTTTCTGGAACACAGCATCCAGAAACAGTCCGCACCTCAGAATTCATGCGTGCACGTGCCGTGGAGTGGCTGGAAGCTAGTGGAGCCAAACAGGTATGGAGTTACCCCACGATCCTGCATCTGAGCGGTGGGCAGCATCAGGCCGGCACTTGCAGAATGGGGGACGATCCCAGAACATCTGTCACAGATAGATGGGGGAGAGTACATAACCACGACAACCTGTACGTACTGGACGGCTCGCTCCATGTGACCAACGGAGGGTTTAATCCTGTGCTGACCATACTAGCATTAGCATTTCGTGGGGCAGAGCACATAGCAAGCAATATGGTATCATAAAGGTATGAGCAAACCACTTACTGAAAATATTCAACTAACAACTTTACCTAATGGTGTGCGTGTCGTGTCTGAGTCGGTGCCTTATGTGCAGTCTGCTTCTGTTGGCCTATGGGTTGGAACTGGATCTCGTGATGAAGAGGAACCCCTTCGCGGTATATCCCACTTTATTGAACACATGCTTTTCAAAGGTACAAAGCATCGGACAGCGCGAGAAATCGCAGATTCTATTGAATCTCGAGGCGGCCATTTAAACGCTTTTACGGATAAAGAGATAACTTGCTACGAGACACGGGTGCTGTCGGACGATCTAAATCTCTCTCTTGATATTCTATCTGATATGTTTAGAAATTCACTTTTTGAACCCGAGGAGATGGAGAGAGAGAAACGCGTCGTTCTTGAAGAGATCAAGATGTACGAAGACACTCCGGAGGAGACTGTACACGATATCTTTATGCAGACACTATGGAACTCTCATCCCCTTGGCAAGCCAATCATTGGTACTGATAAGACCGTTTCAGCCTTAACAAGAGATAATATTGTGGAATATATGGCGTCACGTTACTGTCCGGATAGGATTGTAATCGCGGCTGCTGGCAACCTCGAACACTCCGATCTTGTGAGCATGGCAGAATCAAAACTAAGTGATATGACCGGAAAAGCTCCCATTCGGTCTGCTAGAAAGCCGCGATCTTCCGGCAAAAGCAAGCAAGTCCGCAAACGTGATATTGAGCAGGTTCACTTCTGTATGGGATCTACCGCATTTGGGAAAAAAGATAAGAAACGTTTCAGCCTTTCGATTCTAAATAATGTACTCGGAGGAAACATGAGCTCGCGACTATTTCAGGAGATACGTGAAAAGCGCGGGCTGGCTTATTCAATCGGTTCGTATGCCAGATCGTATCAAGACGGCGGGTTTTTCTGCATCTATGGCGGAACAAGCCCACAGACTTACGAGCAGGTTTTGGAACTGACCAGAATCGAACTGGAGAAGATTAAATCCCAAGGCATGAGCGACGACGAACTAACGAAGGCGAAAACTCAAGTGCGGGGAGCACTGGTTTTAGGGCTGGAAAGCATGAGTTCCCGCATGAACCGGTATGGCGAATCTCTCCTCTCGTATGGCAGAGTAATTCCTGTGGCTGAAATACTGAGTGAATACAATTCCGTAACCCACGAAAGTATAGCTGAAGTGGCAAACCTTGTGCTTAATTCTCAGGAACACACTCTAACGGCTGTCGGCCCATTCGCTAGAAAAACAACTCTTAATTCTGCCTAGTTACTCTACAATGAAAAACAAAAACACGATTGTAATCGCTTTATTTGGGATGTTCATCGGCTGTTTGATCTGGTTTGGATTACACCGCGTGAAATCCCAGGAAAACATCGATCCGGAGACAAAAGAAGGTCGTGCTCGACTAATTACTATAGGTCGAAACGGGCAGCAGATAGTGGATGGCATTCGTCAATACAGGCGTGCTCACGGCAGTTTTCCAGACAAGTTAGATCAGCTGTCGTTAGGAAAAAATGCACTTTCTGACATGATTCCTCAATGTACATACATCGCCAAAGACGGTCCATGTGGTTTAACTTACAAAATTAATACGGATTCGAATTTAAAATATGTTTGTGAAGAAGAGCCTTTCAAACGGAGATACTGGAAATACAATCCAGGCGGCACAGCGACAGGATCAGAAATAATGATTGATAAATCTGATCGGTAACGCCTATACATTTTTTGGAATTTCATTTTGATGCAACTATATACGAAGACATCTACCATTTCAGGCGTATCAATCTACATCATCAAGGAGAATTGAAGTGATACTAACTTTGGCGGCCGCTCTTCTCTCGCTTGCTTATCCTGCTGTTGGAGCTGTAGAAAAACTGCCTAAAGTGTCGGTTTACGCCTCTAACAATTCCTATCATAACTGCGCAATCTCTGAGCCGCTCCCCAAACGATATCACCATTTAATCCATACTTCAATCATACTTGAATCAAAAGATAAAACTGAAAAAATACCAGGTCAGATCGTCTTAGTTGGCAAAAATGTTATTCTCCATTTTGTAGTCTCAGATATAGCAGCAGGAATCAGGAAAACTTACGACATACACAAAACCAAGTTGGGTAATTCGAATGGTGTGCAACTAGCTGAAGTTAAAGGAGATATGGAAGTATCCATAGGAAATTCACTTTTCACAAAATATACTACCCACAGCGGGCCGAACAAACCATTCTTCTATCCTTTCTTAACGCCTGGTGGGCTGAATCTTACACGCCAGTGGCCTGTAGAAGATATTGCAACAGACACGCATGATCATCCACACCACAGAGGCCTCTGGTTTACACATGGAAATGTGAATGGTGTGGATTTTTGGGCAGAGACTCCAGGTACTGGGAAAACAGTAACAACAGGATACCACGATCTGGTGTCCGGGCCAGTGTTTGGATCATTTGTGACAACCACTGATTGGATAAATCCTGATGGTTCAATGGTGGGCACGGATGTTCGAACCGTGAGAATTACACCGTTCCCAAATGGGGATCGGATTCTAGATTTCGACATTGAGTTTACTCCGAATGGCAAGACGGTAACTTTCGGGGATACGAAAGAAGGAATGTTCGGTCTGCGCACAACCGACACGCTTGCACCATCGCGCAAGTTAGGCGGGCACATGATCAACTCTGAAGGGCTTAAGGATGCTGAGTGCTGGGGTAAAAAGGCTGCGTGGGTGGACTATTTTGGACAGGTAGGAGGCAAGACATACGGCATTTCAATGTTTGATACGGCCTCCAATCTTCGCCATCCCCAAACATGGCACGCGCGCGATTACGGGCTCTTTACAATAAATCCATTTGGATTACACGATTTCGGCATGGGTGAGAAGGGTGCAGGTGACTATGTAGTTGCAGCAGATAAAAAGCTCTCTTTGAAATACAGAGTCTTCTTCCACAAAGGGGATACAGAGGCAGGAGGGGTAGTTTCTCAATATCACTCCTACGCCGATCCTCCCAAAGTCAGCATACAATAAAATATACAGCTGGCACTGAAGTACCCGTCTGGAAGGCCTGCGGTCAACCGCCTTGCGGGCGGGATTTCATAGGAAGTTCAGCCCATGCAGGGAGCCTAAACGACCGGAGATGGGCTTCGCAAATCCACACCTGTACTTTAGCGCCGCGTCTTGTAAACATGGGCTTCGCAATTCCAGATATGGGTTTCAACCCAGGGGTCAACCAATGGGATGTTAAACCTGCTCCCACGGAACATACCTTCTAGGAGCTTGCTGCATCATGCCATGCTGAATCCACACTATCCAACGAGAGTGCAATCTGCCCGATCTGATTTAATGAAGTCATGTTTCGATTCACCTTTGATACATAAGCTCAGGGAAGAAACAGTGCTCGTTCTTCTGCTGAAGAGATGCGGCATGCGGCCGTTTGCCCGATCCAACGATATCGATTGATAGCTATGAATCGATAGACTGCATCCCTTATCGGGCGCGGAATTATGAGGGCGGCGGACAATAGCCGCCATTTCCCACTGAGTCGGGAGCAAATTATGAGAACGGCATCAGAGCGAGTATAGATCCTGTCCTGATCAAGATAAACCATCGTGCCGCCTTGAGACTCAAGAATTACATCGGAAATTTTGGATTTTGCAGTCTCTCCTTGCAGTGGTGCAAACATAAAGATGTGATTTCTATCGGCACGTGCGATGAGCTTTATAAAATAATCACACATTCCGCATTGTCCATCAAAAAAGACAATCGGTTTAGTCGCAACAGGTAGAGTCATTTATTGTCCATTCATGTAGCTGCTGCATTTAATCCTGTCGTCTCCACTGAAAAATACATTCGTTAATTCCTGCAGGCATCTGAGCCAGATCAACACCTGTGATATGTTCAACCTGACTTCGGAACCAGATATCGAAAGGTTCGCTGGAGGATGCGAGGCCGGAGAGGACTGCTTCGACATCAGGAGCCTCGAAATAGACAATGATTAAATCCCCAACGGTGTGGCCTGCACGAACCAGCTTTCTCTGAGTACACTTACCTGAGAAGCTTCGTACTCATTTAATCGTTCTCCCGAAAGTGCGTTAGCAAATGCATTCAGTGCTTCTCTCTTGCCAGGAAGAATTGGCAGGGCCATTCCTGTTTCTTTCATAACTGTCTCCTTATGCAATATTTACTTCGTGTGAGTTTTGTAACATGTGCATGAATTATAACAGATCAGTCTTTAAAAAGATTTTCAATTCTGGTGTCCGGTACGAACCATAATACTGCCACTAATATATAGAGTGCAAAGGATATCCAGGGATTTACCAAAGTAAGCGGGATGGCACATGCGTAGACGATAATCGAAACGATTCCCTTCCAGTCTTTGCCCACTGCGGCTGCTAATTTTGAATCGTTGCCGTTCAGTTCTATAAGCTCTTTGGATAGTATATAGTAAGCAATACCTGCCATTAGAAGTACAAAGCCATAGACAGCGACTGGAATTTGAGTAAAATGATTTTTCCCCATCCAACCTGTGACGAAAGGCACTACTGAAAGCCAAAATAGAAGATGCAAATTCGCCCATAATACGCGACCGTTGACTTTAGGGACAGCCTGGAGCAGGTGATGATGGTTATTCCAGTAGATTCCTACATAGATAAAACTGATCACATAGCTTAAAAAAATGGATGCTAATGACATTAACGCACTAATATCCGATCCATCTGGGATTTTCATCTCCAGAACCATGATGGTGATGATGATCGCGATCACTCCATCACTGAATGCCTCCATACGTGTCGTGTTCATAGGCGAATATCTTGCATTTATCAGTCTGGGAAGGGTGCTTCTAGATTCCGGAATTTGATACTTTACTAAATATGATGTTGATATGCATATTTAAATTTTGGTAATATCCTTATAATTCTCGGCAAATGTGTCTTTTCCTTCCCCTGTTCACTTCGACATCTGCTTTTTGAGTACGCAATTCAGGCATTCTAAAGTGATGGTACTATATAGGGAGGTAATTGCATAAGTCGTAGAAATCTCAAAATGCCCATCTCTTTGCCTAACCCCCCGGCCCCTTCCCTGACCACGCAAACGATAAAGCTGTTTGCGTTAGGGAATGGGGAGAATTAATGATCAAGATTCCCCCTTCCCTCCGAGGCACAAGGGAATCAGGGAAGGGGGGCAGGGGGGGTAGGCAAAAACTTACTGGTTGGAGAGACTTGTGAACTTAACAGGGTGTAATTTCAAAACCACGTTTTACCGATTTGCCGCGCCTATATTATTAGCTTCATTGCTTGGTAGTGGGTGTACCCACTCAGTGAATAAGTTCAGCAAGCCAGCCGCTAATAATCTGGAGACCTCACGCTCCAGAGTTCATTTTGTGGATATCACACGTATCTCCGGGATTGACTATCGGTGGCCTTCAGACCACCATCCATTTACGATTCTGGATGGAATTGGTAATGGATGTGCATTTCTGGACTACAATACCGACGGAAATCTGGATATTCTACTTATAGGAACTAAACTTGCACTCTACCGAGGTGATGGTAAAGGGCATTTTACCGATGTAACTACCGAGACTGGACTGAACGGTCTCTCCGGCCATTTTTTGGGCTGTGCGGTGGGTGACTATGACAATGACGGTTATCCTGATATCTACATAAGCGGCTACCAGACGGGGCTACTCCTTCATAACTTATCGGGAAAACATTTTGAAGAGGTGACAAAAACAGCAGGAATTCTGCCTGAATCCTGGGGTACTTCTGCTGCCTTTGGGGATATCGATGGTGATGGAAAACTTGATCTCTTTGTAGGAGACTATATAAAGTTCGACCAAACCTCTCAACAGTACTGCAGAACAAATGGAATTGAAACAAGCTGCACTCCAAGGGTATATGATGGCATTCATGGAAGGCTTTACAGAAACCTTGGCAACGGGCGATTCAGCGATGTAACGGCAGCATGGGGACTGGATAAATCGCTTGGGAAGACTCTAGGAGTCGCGTTTGCAGATTTCGACCACTCGGGCAGGCAGAGCCTCACTTTGGCTAACGATGAAATTCCTGGTGAGCTGTTTCTGAATACGGGCAATAAATTTACAAATATTGGGGATAAAG
>JANXSG010000058.1 GCA_025352825.1 Chthonomonadaceae bacterium
GTGCACGATCGCTAGTAGAGCGAGGTATAACCAGACGAAGCATTCAACATCTGACTAACAGTGGTCAACTGCTGCATATTGGGCGTGGGCTATATAGTTTGCCTGATAGTACGGTCACAGAAAATCACGACTTAGCACAAATTGCTGCACGGGTTCCTCAAGGAGTCATCTGTCTTGCATCGTCGCTTGCGTTTCATGGCCTGACGACATCGAACCCCTGGCAGGTTCATTTAATGTTGCCTCGCGGCGCTTGGCTTCCCAACATTGCGCATCCTCCAATTACGGTAGTGCATGCTGTCGCTACGTCTTACGAGGAAGGGATAGAAGAGCATTTGATTGAAGGGGTACAGGTTAAGATAACCTGTGTGCCAAAGACAATTGCTGATTGCTTTAAATACCGCTCGGTTGTGGGCATCGGTGTAGCTTTGGAGGCGTTAAAACAAGCGCTAGATGAGCAACGTACAACAAGGTATGAAATTCGAAAGTTCGCTGCGATTTGCCGGGTTCAACGTATAATGCAACCTTATGTTGAAGCACTTTCCATATGAGTAGTCAACCGAAGAATAATGCCGCTTCAGTGCGCCAGCGTCGCCAATTTGGCGATCGAGCGCGGAATACGGTTTCAGCGAATACTTGTTTTATATGGTTTAGAGAGGTTGCTTTACCGGCTTAGCGTATCGCCTCATGCCGATCGGTTCATTCTTAAGGGTGCAGCGCTGTTTTCAGTTTGGTTTAATGATTTGCTCCGCAGTACGAGAGATTTGGATTTACTCGGAAGCGATGTGCTAGATCTTGCAGAATTTGTAAATTTATTCCGGGGATTCTGCCTGCAGTGCGATGAAACCGATGGCATTCATTTTGATCCAAACACAGTTTCGGCAAAATGGATACGCGAAATGAATAGGTTTGGAAGTGTTCGTATCACCTTGATTGCGGAATTAGCACGGGCAAAGTTTCCGCTTCAAGTTGATATTGGCTTTGGGGATGTGCTTGGAATCCCGGCGCAAACGGTAGAGTTTCCGGTGCTACTGAAAGGCTCGGCGATACCTCGTGTTTTAGCCTACCAAATGGAAACGGCAATTGCTGAGAAAGTTCATACGCTGGTTGTGCTAGAACGAGCAAATAGTAGAATGAAAGATTTCTTTGACCTTTACATTCTGTGCGAAGAGTTTTCATTCAAGAAACAAAAGTTAGCGTCCGTTGTTCGTGAAGTGTTCGAACGTAGGGAAACACCGATTACAGATTTAACGCCAGACGGATTAACAGAAGCTTTTGCCACAGATACATCCAAAAAAACACAATGGAAGGCCTTTCTCAATGAGGGTGTATCTCCGCCTCGAAACTCTCTAGATTTATCTGCAGTAATTGTAAAGCTAGCTCAATTCCTTCTTCCTGTCCCGGAATGTGTCAACTGTTTTGAGACTCATTGTTCAGTATTTCTACTGCACATTTGCTGCGTCGTGTTCGACCTTCTCTGAGGTTGCTATCGGCGGGTTGATGTATACGCTTGTTGGCACCGCCGGATGCTTCGGTGGTATCCGTACGAAACGCTCCGGGTGCGCCGCGTAGTGTTTGTCTAACACGACCTGTCGCCTGTCGATCTCCTGTTGCGCGCCCCCAAAGTGGACTGTCTTTGGTGTGAGCATTGCGATACCCGAGTGGTTATGCTCTGTGTTGTACCAATCGAAGAACTTTTCGCAGAAGCTCTTCGCGACTTGCTGGTTTTCAAAGCGATCCGGAAAGTCCGGACGGTACTTTAGGGTTTTGAACTGCGCCTCTGAGTAACAGTTGTCGTTGCTGACGTGTGGCCTCGAATGTGTTTTGGTTACATCCAGGTCGATCAACAGTTGGCTTACCAGTTTGCTGGTCATTGAGCTGCCTCGATCCGCGTGTATGGTGAGTTCACCACGCTGAACGTTGTGCCTGAGGTAGGCATCAAAGATCAGTTGCTTTGCGATCTCGGCGTCCTCCTTCGGTGCGATGCACCATGCCACCACGTAGCGGCTGTAGATATCCATCACAACATAGAGATAGTAATAGCACCACTGGGTTTCTGCCTTGAGCTTGGTGATATCCCAACTCCAAACCTGATTAGGTCTCGTGGCCAAGAGTTCCGGCCTGGCGTAGGTGACATTACGTAATTGGTTCCTACGCTCCCTCACCTCCTTATTGCTACGCAGCAGCCGGTACATGGTAGCAACCGAACAATAGTATTTGCCTCTACTGAGTAGAGAGGCGTAAACCTCACGCGGCGATTGGTCGACGTAAGGTTCGATGTGCAGAACAGCGAGTACAGCCGCTTTCTCCGAGTCGGTCAATGCACGCTCCGCCGGCCCTCGTGACTGGATTGGCTTATCAGCCTGTTGAGGGTTCAACGTCTTACGCTGTTTGCTCCGGAAGTAACCAGCCCGGCTGCCAGGCAAGGCACGACACGCGAGGTTTACCCCCACAAGTTCAATGAGTTGTTTGCGTGCTAAACTCATGGCTTCACGCTGCTGGACAGCTCCGTGTACTGCATGTCGAGCGCAAGAAGTTGCGACAGTTTTTTTTGGAAATCAATGACGATTTCCGCCTTCTGAAGCTTGGCGTTGAGACTCGCGTTTTGGCGCTCCAACTGTGCGATCCTGCGCTGGAACGCCTCAGTCTCGCGTTCACTCACGCTCTTTTTGGGGCTAACTACATCAGCGACAAGAGTTGAACTTTCACGCTCGGATATGAAGCGCTGCAGCGTGCATTTATAGATTCCCTCCCGTCGTAGGAGAGCTCCAATCTGTTTCTCGTCGGAGCAAGAATCCGCCAGACGAAGGATGCGCTCTTTGTCTTTCAGCGAAAACCGGCGGCGAGATCTTTTCGTTGTGTCGGTAGGTGCCACCGGATCGGCGGCGTTTTTGCGGGCGATCCTCGTCGCCTCCGGCTCCTCGTCACGGCCGCAAAAACGCGTCTCTGGCGCGTATGCCTTGGCGCTTGTCTCCGCAAGAGAAACTCCATGACCGTTCTTTAAAACTTTGCTCATTAACATGAAAAACCTTCGTTGCCCTAGTTGAAAAACACAGCAAAACCAACAATTCAGGAGTCTCAAATATTATAGCCACACAGGGACGCCACGAGTTTGATGTGTGTTGGTTCACCGTGAATCGGACTTTTGGTCTTAGTTTGTTAGGTACTTTTTGGATTGTTTAGAGCTCTGCCGGAAGCCCTCTGTTTTGCCATTCTTGCCTGCACTGCGGCATTACCATATTAGTGCCGTTGACCGAGCTTTCAAGGTGGCAGTCCACGCTTCGCTTGTATGGCCTGCCTTTAACCTTGACAGCTCGTCTTATCGGCACTTGTTGCTCCGCTTATGCCGCAGTTAAGCAGGCTCTGCTTGCTGGTAGTTGCTGCTAGGTACGGCTCTTGTTAGCCATTCGCCGAAGGCGTGCTTCTTCCATTTTGCGTGTACGCTCCTGTTGGATCGCTTCGGATCTTCCCTCCAGCATGGCGACAGGAGTTATATACCCGATTGCACTGTGAAGCCGAACATTATTGTAGTGATCGATGAACTGACTGATCAATCGCTTGCCATCCTCCAGTGTAAGTGGTGTTTTTGGGCGAATGCAATCCTGCTTGAGCGTGCCGTGCCATCGCTCTATCTTACCGTTGCTCTGTGGATAATACGGCGAGGTACGGACATGGCTCATTCCAGTAACGCGGATGTACTCCTTGAAATCACGGGCAATGAATTGTGGTCCATTATCCGATATGACTCGCGGCGTACACTTCGGATACCTTTCGTGTGCCCGCTGCAGGATTAACTCAATAGCGTCCTCGGGCATGCTGCTTCCCAGATCCCATTCAATAATGGAACGGGAATATCCGTCCAATACACTGAACAGATAATAGAATGTGCTGCACATATTGATGTAACTGATATCAATATGCCAGTGTTCGTGAGCATAGGTGGGCTGGTGGAACCCGGTACCTTTTTTAGACGGAGCCCGGTTCCAGTGGCGCAACGCTTCCGCTTCCGAAAGGACTCGATAGACCGTGCTGGGGCTGACACACACCTCTCCCAGGTCGAGAAGAGAGTAAGAAAGCCTTCGATATCCGTCACGGTCGTTGGCACGGTAGAACTCAATTATCGCGCTGCGCTCCCACTCTTCTATCCAGAACGAACGCGGAGCCAGAGCATTATGCCGGTTTTCAACTCCACGCCTAATCCGCCAGTCGTGATATTTACCTTTCCTCAGACCAAACCATCGCAGAAAACTGGAAACTGCAATCTCACTCTTAATGGACCACTTTTCTATGAAGCGAACCACGCCATCACGAACTTCCAGGGAAACCCAGCGGCCACTTAAATCTCCCCAAGCGATTTTTTTAGTTGGATGTGCTCCTCCAGGAGTTCCGAAAGCGTCTCGTGCTTGCGAAGAAGTTTCTGTTCCAGAGCCGCAACCCGAAGATCTACACCAGAATCCTTTTCGTGACGCACAGATGATTCGAACGCCGATGAACCATTTTCAAATAGTTGCTTTTGCCAGCGATAGAAAACTGTTGGCTGAAGATCGTATTCAGCACAAAGCTCGGAAATGGGGACGGAATCGATTAAGTGACGACGAATAATCGCTACTTTTTCCACGCCAGAAAACTGTCTGCGGTTGCGTTTCATTAGGTCTCCTTCTTGTTCGAAGTGTACCTAACAAACTAAAGCCCAAAGTCCGGTTCCAGTAGGAGCAATACATGATGACGTCGGTCGATCCCTATACCGATACGGTTACACGGACCTTTAATTCGCACAATAAACTGTTAACCGTAACAGATCCGAATAGCCATGTGACTACTTATGGCCGTGATCCTCGGGTACTCCCGCATGTTATATGGCGAGCTTCTAGAACGTTGCGATATGATCTCATTCCTGTAAGCTCACATTCGTGCGTTCGAGTTCTTTGGCGGCGTTCCTTTCGAGATCCTCTACGACCGTATGAAGAATGTGTTCATTAAGCG